>CAKSWL010000025.1 GCA_934511335.1 uncultured Cloacibacillus sp.
GATCGAAACCTCGCCGGGGCGCGTGCTCTTCAATTGCGCGCTGCACCCAGGTTTCCGTTATAAGAACGAGACCATAAACAAGAAGGAAATGGGCAAGCTCCTCGACGAAGCCTACGACAAGGTCGGACAGACCGGCATGGTCGAGATGCTCGACGCGATAAAGACGCTCGGCTACCGCTGGTCTACGGTCAGCGGCATCAGCCTTGGAGTCGGCGACGTCGTCGTGCCGAAAGAAAAGAAGGAGATACTCGACGTTACGCTCGTTCAGGAAGAGGATCTCACCAGCCAATATGAAATGGGCATCCTCACCGAGGACGAATACATGCGCCAGAAGGATATCCTCTGGTCTGACGCCGGACGCCGCATCGCCGACAAAATCATGGACAGCATGCAGCCGACTAATCCTCTGCGTATCATGGTCGACTCGGGAGCCCGCGGCTCGCGCGGACAGGTGGCTCAGATGGCGGGGATCCGCGGACTGATGGCGGACCCGTCGGGGCGCATCATCCGCTACCCGATCGTCGCGAATTTCAAAGAGGGGCTCAACACGCTGGAATACTTCATCTCCACGCACGGCGCCCGAAAGGGGCTCGCGGACACGGCTCTCCGTACCGCCAAGTCCGGTTATCTGACGCGCCGCCTCGTCGACGTCGCGCAGGATCTTATCGTTATGGACGAAGACTGCGGCACGCACAGCGGCGTCGAGATCCGTCCGTTGCTTCAGCAGGACGGGAAGGCGACCATCCCGATGTCTGAACGCCTCGCCGGCCGTATAAGCGTGGCGGACGTCAAAAATCCGGAGACCGGCGGGCTGCTGCTTGAGAGAAACGAAGAGATCAGCATTGAAAAGGCCAAGTATATAGAATCGCTTGGCATCAGCTCCGTCTGGGTGCGCAGCCCGCTTACCTGCGGACTTCGCCACGGGATATGCCGCGCCTGCTACGGGCGCGACCTTGCGACGCGCAAAAAGGTCGCCATCGGCGAATCCGTCGGCGTCGTCGCGGCGCAGTCGATCGGCGAACCCGGCACGCAGCTGACGATGCGTACCTTCCATACGGGAGGCGTGCGCCAGTTCACGGGAGAGGACATCACTCAGGGTCTGCCGCGCATAGAGCAGCTCTTTGAGGTCCGCCGTCCGAAGAAGGTTGCGATACTTGCCGAAGATACCGGCACGCTGGTTGAGATTCGCGAGATGGACGGCAAGCACAAGCTCATTATCGCCAAGCAGGCCGAGGACGGCACTGAAGAGCGCATCTCCTACAACATCCCCGCCTCTCAGAACCTCCTTTCTGGGCTGGAAGAGGGTTGCCAGATCACCAAAGGAATGTTGCTCACCGAGGGATACATCGACCCGCAGCAGCTGCTGGAGGTCGAGGGGCTGGAGGCTGTGCAGCACTATCTGCTCGACGGCATCCAGGAGGTTTACCGTTCGCAGGGCGTTTCGATCAACGATAAGCATATAGAGACGATCCTCCGCAAAGTCGCGCCGGTCAACCGCGTTCGCGTGGTGAAGGAGGGCGACAGCTCATTTGTCTCCGGCGAGCTTGTCTGGAAAGAGGATCTTGAAAATTCAATAGCCGAAATCAAGCAAGAAAACGACGACTCGCTGAATGAATCCTACAGCTTCCTGAAGGATTACAAGTTCGTCGATGTCCCCGGAGAGGCGGCGCCGGAAGACGGCGTCAGAGAGACGGTCTTTACCAGAGAGGGCCTCTCCGAGCTGCTGCAGCCCGGAAGCCCCGCCACGGAGATAATCATCGAGGACGAAGAGGGGCCGGTGCGCGTGATCATCGGAGACGCGAACTTCCGGCGTTCGATGGAGGGCCTTGAGATCATCGAGGACTTCGTGTCTCCCGAGAGCGGAGAGACGCTCGTCGCGGCGGGCACGAGGCTCGCCTCTGCGGACCTTGCCGCGATTGTCGGCTGCCCGCCGAAGCCGATCTTCATCCGCGACATGAACCTCCTCGAGGGAAGCAAGGAGAAGTCGTGGTTTGCGGCGGACGTCGAGGATGGCGGGAAGGTCATCATCAAGGTGGACTCGCTGCTTGACGACGAAGCCATCGCGCTGCTTAAGAGCCACAACATTCGCCAGATAAAGCTGTGGAAGGCTCCTGAGGTGATCAACCTCACGGACGCGATGCACCATGTCCTGATCGAACACTTCTTCGGCAAAGCGATCACCCAGGCGATCGACGCCGACGGAGATGTGATAGAGGATATCCCGCACGTGATAGACGGCTCCGTCGTCCGCGGCCTAGTCGAGGGCGCGATTTCCGGTGTGGAGTGCGACGACATGATCATCACCAAGGAACGCGTCATCAAGCTCCTGCTCACGGAACGGGCGCTGGGCAAGATACTGCTCGAACCAGTGACCGACGAAAATGGCGATATCGTCGCCGACGCAGCCCAGGAGATCACGAGCTCCGTGCTTGAGAGGATCGCGGCGTCCGCCGCCGCCAGCATCACGCTGCGCGCGAAGGCCGCCGCTTCGGAGTACAAGAAGCTGCTCCATAGAGTCTCCTTTGTCCGCCGGCTTCGCGAAGAACCGCAGTGGCGTCCCGTCGTGCACGGCGTTACCAAGGCGGCGCTCGCCACGGACAGCTTCCTCTCCGCGGCCTCCTTCCAGCAGACGGCGCAGGTACTCGCCGCCGCCGCGGTAAGGGGCGACGTCGACAGCTTAGTCGGCCTCAAGGAGAACGTGATCATCGGGCTGCTCATCCCCGCGGGGACCGGCATAGAGCGTCATCGCAAGGTTGAGATAAAAGAGGCGCAGGAAGCCCCCTCCTCGGAACTTGAACTCATGGAGGCGGCCTTTAAAGATTAACTTAATGCGGCCGGGGCGTTTTTTCCGGCCAAAATATAAAGAAAGCTGTAAAGTATCCTGCATCGGAAAAATATTTTAAGCTAATTAACGGCGGAGGGCACGCAGTTTATTGACACGTGCGCCCTCCGCTGTTATTATATATCGGTGCGACTATGCACAGGAGGTGTTAGTGTGCCCTTAAATGAGTTGGCCTCCTCGCCGAGATGTGCGGGACTGAACAGCGTTTTGCGCAAGATCGGCAGAGAAGAGGCGTTGAAAGTTTTTCTCGCGAAGGATGCCGATGAAAAACTGGCGGCGAAAGTAAGGGCTGCCTCACAGGAGCGGAACATCCCCGTCGAAAGCGCGGAGGATTCACAACAACTAGGAAGGGCCTGCGCCCTGACGAGAAAAACGGCGGTCGCGGCTATTCTTAAAAAGTAGAAATAATCATTACTAAGGGAAGGAGGGAGCTATTTGCCAACAATCAGCCAGCTTATTCGTAACGGCAGGGAGGAAAAGAGACGTCGCTCAAGCGCGCCCGCTCTTCAGGAGAATCCCCAGCGCCGCGGCGTCTGTACCCGCGTCTACACGGTAACTCCTAAAAAGCCGAACTCTGCTCTTCGTAAGGTCGCCCGTGTGCGCCTTACAAACGGGATCGAAGTTACAGCTTATATACCGGGAGTCGGACACAACCTTCAGGAACACTCAGTCGTACTTGTTCGCGGAGGCCGTGTAAAGGACCTGCCTGGCGTGCGTTATCACATAGTCAGGGGTACGCTTGACTGCGGCGGAGTCGAGAACCGCCGCCAGAGCCGTTCGCTCTATGGAGCCCGCAGACCGAAATAACATTAATGGGAGGTAGTTTTTATGCCGCGTAAAGGTCATGTAAAAAAACGTATTACACCGCCCGATTCAGTCTACGCGAGCCCCGCAATCACGAAGTTCATCAACTGCCTGATGCTCAACGGCAAGAAGAGCACGGCGGAGAGGATTTTGTACGGAGCACTGGATCTGGCCGGAAGCAGACTCAACCTTGGGCCTGCCGAAGTCTTTGAAAAGGCGATGGCGAACGTCCGCCCGCTGGTCGAGGTTCGTCCTCGCCGCGTCGGCGGCGCGACCTATCAGGTCCCCGTCGAAGTGAAGCCCGACAGGGCGCAGGCCCTGGCGATTCGCTGGATAATCAATTTCTCGCGCTCGCGCAAGGGGATCCCAATGGTAGAGCGCCTCGCGCGCGAACTCGGCGACGCTTGCAAGGGCGAGGGCGGTTCGGTTAAAAAGCGCGAAGACACGCACCGCATGGCGGAAGCCAACCGTGCGTTCGCCCATTACCGCTGGTAGTGGAAAATATTACAAATCTTGATTTAGTTTGGTGGTGTTGACGATGCAGGGCATCGACTTAAGTACAGTGCGCAATATAGGAATAGCTGCGCATATAGATGCAGGCAAGACGACGACGACGGAACGTATCCTATTCTATACAGGCCGTAAGCACAAGCTCGGGGAGACCCATGAGGGTGCCGCCACAATGGACTGGATGGAACAGGAACGCGAACGTGGTATTACTATCACATCGGCGGCTACTACCTGTTTCTGGGGCGATTGCCTTATCAATATAATTGATACACCCGGACACGTGGACTTCACGGTTGAAGTGGAACGCTCCATGCGCGTCCTTGACGGCGCTGTCTCCGTATTCTGTGCTGTCGGCGGCGTTGAACCGCAGTCAGAGACAGTTTGGCGTCAGGCCGATAAATATGGTGTACCGAGGATAGCGTTCGTCAACAAGATGGACAGAGTGGGCGCGGACTTCTTCGCCGTTGTCGACCAGATGCGCAGGCGTTTAGGCGCGAAGGCGGTCCCCATCCAGATCCCGATCGGTGTTGAGGATGGTTTTTCCGGAATGGTGGACCTCGTCAACGAGAAGGCCGTCATTTACGACGACAGTCTCGGCACGGAGTTTCACAGCGCTGATATCCCCCCGCAGCTCGAGGAAGAGGCCGCCTTGGCGAGGATGGAAATGCTCGAAATGCTCGCCGATTATGACGACGAGATGATGGAGCTCTACCTTGAAGGCGCTCCGATCCCCCTCGAAATGGTGAAGAGGGTCATCAGAAAGGCCACCATAAGCCTCGAGATCGTTCCGGTGATGTGCGGCTCCGCCTTTAAGAATAAAGGCGTGCAGCCTTTGCTTGACGCGGTCGTGGACTATCTGCCCAGTCCGCTCGACATGCCGCACCTTGTGGGGGTGGACCCCGACGACACGTCTAAGGAGATCGAGGTCAAAGCCTCGGCCGACGCTCCTTTTGCGGCGCTCGCCTTTAAGATCATGGTCGACCCGTTCGTCGGCAGGCTCGCTTTCTGCCGCGTTTACTCCGGCACGATCGAAAGCGGGATGTCGATATACAATACCAATACCCGCCGCCGTGAGCGCGTGGGCCGCATCCTTCGCATGCACGCCAACAAGCGTGAGGAGTTGGACAGCACCCAGGCGGGACTTATCGTCGCGATCCCCGGCCTCAAGCAGGTCCGTACCGGCGATACGCTCTGCGACGAAAAGCACCCGGTGCTCCTTGAAAACCTCGTCTTCCCCGAACCGGTCATCTCGCTCTCGGTCGAACCGATGAGCAAAGCGGACCAGATCAAACTTGCCAAGGGGCTTGAGGCGCTTTCCGAAGAAGACCCGACGTTCCGCGTCTCCGTGAACGAAGACACGGGACAGACGCTGATCAGCGGCATGGGCGAGCTCCACCTGGAGATCATCGTCGACCGTCTGCGCAGAGAGTTCAACGTCGAAGTCAAAGTCGGACGTCCGCAGGTCGCCTACCGTGAAGCGATCCGCAAGCCGGCCAAAGCTCAGGGCAAGTTCGTCAGACAGTCCGGAGGTAAGGGACAGTACGGCGACGTCGTCCTTGAGGTCGAGCCGCTCGAAGATGGCAAGGGCTTTGAGTGGGAAGACAAGATCGTCGGCGGAGTCGTTCCGAAGGAATATATCCCCGCCGCCCAAAAGGGTGTTGAAGAGGCGCTCAACAACGGAGTCCTCGGCGGCTATCCCGTCATCGGCATCAAAGTCGCCATCGTCGACGGCAGCTATCATGAAGTCGACAGCTCGGAGATGGCTTTCCGCATCGCTGGTTCCATGGCGATTAAAGAAGCTCTCAAGAAGGCGAATCCCGTACTTATGGAGCCTGTAATGAATGTAGAGGTCGTCGTTCCAGAAGAATATATGGGCGACGTCATCGGAGACCTTTCATCACGCCGCGGACGCGTCGCCGAAATGGGCATGCGCGCCAACGCGCGTATCGTCAGGGCCTTCGTGCCGCTTGCGGAGATGTTCGGATACGCGACGGACCTCAGAAGCAAAACATCTGGCCGCGCCTCATATACAATGAGCTTCGACCACTACGAGGAAGTTCCCCGTAACGTGGCCGAAGAGCTGCTGAAGAATTAATTAAAGAATTACCTCAGGGAGGTTAGACTAAAATGGCAAAAGAGAAATTCGTACGCAACAAACCGCATCTCAACATCGGTACGATCGGCCACATCGACCACGGCAAGACGACCACGACGGCGGCGATCACCAAGACGCTGGCCCGTCACGGCGGAGCCGACTTCACGCCCTTCGACATGATCGACAAGGCGCCGGAAGAGAGAGAGCGCGGCATCACCATCAACATCGCGCACGTTGAGTATGAGACGCCGTCGCGCCACTACGCCCACATCGACTGCCCGGGGCACGCCGACTACATCAAGAACATGATCACCGGCGCCGCGCAGATGGACGGTGCGATCCTGGTAGTTTCGGCGGCCGACGGCCCGATGCCCCAGACCCGCGAGCACGTACTCCTCGCCCGTCAGGTCAACGTTCCGGCCCTCGTCGTCTTTATGAACAAATGCGACATGGTAGACGACCCTGAACTCCTCGACCTCGTGGAGATGGAGATACGGGACCTTCTCAACAAATACGAGTTCCCTGGAGACGATATCCCGATCGTGCGCGGCAGCGGTCTCAAGGCGCTTGAGAGCGACGAAGACAACGAGTGGACCCAGGCGATCATGGACCTCATGCAGGCGTGCGACGACTACATCCCCGCCCCAGAGCGCGAAGTAGACAAGCCCTTCCTGATGCCGATAGAAGACGTTTTCACGATCACGGGCCGCGGTACAGTCGTAACCGGACGAGTAGAAAAGGGGATCATCAAGCCGGGCGACGAAGTAGAGATCGTAGGGATCAAAGACACGCACAAGACGGTAGCGACGAGCCTTGAAATGTTCCGTAAGATCCTCGACGACGCGGAAGCTGGGGACAACGTAGGAATCCTTCTTCGCGGCGTAGGCAAAGACGACGTCGAGCGCGGACAGGTATTGGCGAAGCCGGGCAGCATCAAGCCGCACACGCACTTCAAAGGCGAAGTATACGTACTGAAGAAGGAAGAGGGCGGACGCCACACGCCGTTCTTCAGCGGCTACAAGCCCCAGTTCTACTTCCGGACGACGGACATCACCGGGGAGATCAAGCTTGCAGAAGGCGTAGAAATGGTAATGCCAGGAGACAACAGCACATTTGAAGTCAAACTCATCGCGCCGATCGCGATGCAGGAAGGACTTCGCTTCGCAGTGCGCGAAGGCGGCCGTACAGTCGGCGCCGGCGTCGTCACTGAGATCATCGCGTAACCCCGGAGGGGAATATTTTGGCAAAGAAAATTCGTATAAAACTTAAGGCATTCGACCACCGCGTACTCGACGCCTCCGCTACGCAGATCGCCGATACGGCGCAGCGTACCGGCGCCAGAGTATCAGGTCCCGTGCCCCTGCCGACCGAGATCAACCGCTACTGCGTGCTCACCTCGCCGCACGTCGACAAGGATGCGCGCGACCAGTACGAGATTAGGACGCATAAGCGTCTGATCGATATAATAGACCCAACGCAGAAGACGATGGAGGCTCTGATGGAGCTGAATCTGCCCTCTGGTGTGGATATACAGATTAAACTTTAGCAACTTTAATCTGAAAAAGGAGTGAAACGTTAATGAGTATGGGGATTCTGGGCCGCAAGGTAGGGATGACCCAGGTCTTCGACGAAAACGGCAAGGCGGTGCCTGTAACAGTTATTGAGGCAGGCCCCTGCACGATCGTTGAAATCCGGACACCTGAAAAAAACAGTTACAGCGCAGTGCAGCTCGGTCTCGGAGATGTGAAGCCCTCTAAGGTGACAAAGCCGATGAAGGGTTACTTCGAGAAGCAGAGCGTAGCGCCCAGGCGCTGGCTGAGGGAGTTCCGCGTGGACGACACGACGGGCTACCAGGTGGGACAGGAGATCACCGTTTCTCTGTTCCAGAATGGCGAAGTTGTTGACGTAATAGGAGTCAGCAAAGGTAAAGGGACCGCGGGCGTAATGAAGCGCCACGGCTTCGGCGGTACGCCGGCGAGCCATGGTCATTCGGTAACACACCGTCACCCCGGTTCAATCGGATGCAGCAGCTTTCCCGGCCGTGTAATGAAGGGCCGGAAAATGGCGGGTCGCATGGGCAACGAGCGCGTCACGACGAAAAACCTCAAGGTTTTCGGAATTGATGAAGAGAACAACCTCATCCTAATCGAAGGTCCTGTTCCCGGAGCGCGCGACGGCCTTGTAATGATCCGCAAAACAGCGTAGTAGGGAGGCAGAAGACGATGCCTGTAGTAAAAGAAGTTAATTTCAAAGGCGAGGTTATCGGAGACGTAACGCTTTCCGATGCCGTCTTCGGAGCCCCGGTCCATGTGCCGGCCATGCATCAGGTTGTGGTCGCGCATCTGGCTAACTGCCGTGTTGGTACGCACAGCACCAAAGACCGCGGAGATGTCCGCGGCGGCGGTAAGAAGCCCTGGAGACAGAAGCACACAGGCCGCGCGCGTGCCGGCAGCTCACGTTCACCGTTGTGGGTGGGCGGCGGAGTCGCTCATGGCCCGCATCCGCGTGACTACCACCAGAAGGTGAATAAGAAGGTTCGCCGCATCGCCATTCGCAGCGCGCTCACATTGAAGGTCCAGGCGGACAACATGCTTGTGATCAACAGCTTTGGGCTTGAAGCTCCGAAGACGAAGAGCATGATCGAGTTCCTCTCCGCGGTACAGAGCGGCAAGAAGCCTCTCCTCGTACTCCACGAGACGAATATGGCTGTCGTGAAGTCGGCGACGAATATCCCCGGCGCTTACGTGCAGCACGTAGACAGCGTAAATGTCTACGACCTTCTGAACCATGACCAGCTGATCGTAACTCCGGAAGCGGTTAAAAAGCTTGAGGAGGTATTCGGTTAATGAACGCGATAGCATATGATATAATAGTTCGGCCCATCATAACGGAGAAGACAAGCCGCCAGATGGAGCTGGGACAGTATACCTTTGAAGTGCTCCCAAAGGCTAATAAGGTAGAAATACGCAAAGCCGTCGAAGAGGTCTTCAAGGTCAAGGTTGTCAAGGTAAACACGATCCAGGTCCGTTCCAAGCCAAAGCGGATGGGTGCCTTTTTGGGTCGTTCACGCTCCTGGAAGAAGGCCGTCGTCACTCTCGCAAAGGGTGAGAAGATCGCTTTCTTTGAGGGCGCAAGCGCCTAGGCAGAAAGGGGAAACATCTAATGGGAATCAAGAAATATCGTCCCACTACGCCCAGCCGCCGTCACATGGCGACGTCCGATTTTTCTGAAATCACAAAGGCGAAGCCGGAACGCAGTCTGGTAGTATCACTCTCGCAGTCAGCGGGACGCAACAACAACGGCCGCGTAACAATGCGCCACCGCGGCGGGCGCGGCAGAATCAAGTATCGCATCGTGGATTTCAAGCGCGATAAGTTTGGCGTCCCCGGCAAGGTGACGGCGATCGAATATGATCCCAACCGTTCGGCGCGTATCGCGCTCATCTCCTACAAAGACGGCGAGAAGAGATATATCCTTGCTCCTATCGGTCTTAACGTGGGAGACACGGTCTTTGCCGGCGAGGGCTCGGACATCCGCCCCGGAAACGCCCTTAAACTTAAGGACATCCCGGTGGGTACGGTCATCCATAATGTAGAGCTCGAGCCGGGACGCGGCGGCGTAATGGTACGCTCTGCAGGGACTTCGGCGCAGCTGATGGCAAAAGAAGGCAAATATGCCTTTGTGCGCATGCCGTCGGGCGAACTTCGTCTCGTACTCCTGGAGTGCATGGCGACCGTCGGCCAGGTGGGCAACGAAGATCACGAGAACGTAGTCTCAGGTAAAGCAGGAAGGACACGCTGGCTTGGCATTCGTCCGCATATCCGCGGCATGATCCAGAACCCTGTCGATCATCCGATGGGCGGAGGCGAAGGCAAAAGCAAGTCGCATAAACATCCTGTCTCACCGTGGGGCACTCCGGCAAAGGGTTACCGTACCCGTAAGCGTAAGCCGTCGGATAAGTTCATCGTCCGCCGCCGCAAGAAGTAACCCGAGTTTGTAGGAGGGAATTTAAGATGGCTCGTTCACTAAAGAAAGGACCCTACGTAGACGTCAAGCTACTCCGCAGGGTAGAGGACATGAACGAATCGGGCAAGAAAGTGGTCATCAAGAGCTGGGCCCGCGCCTGCTCGATCACGCCCGAAATGGTCGGTCATACGATTGCCGTGCACAACGGCCGCATTCATGTACCTGTTTACATCAGCGACAATATGATAGGACATAAGCTCGGCGAGTTTGCTCCTACCCGCAAGTTCGGCGGACATGCCGGACAGGAACGTTCCACAAAGGTAAAGAAGTAGGAGGACGCGAAGTATGGAAGTAAAAGCATCGGCAAAACAGCTCCGTGTTTCCGCAAACAAAGTCCGCAGAGTCCTGGCGCTCGTCAGAGGGAAAAATGCCTCGGAGGCGCTGATGATTCTCAAATACACTCCCAATAAGCCGGCCAGGTACGCGGAGAAGGTGCTTAAGAGCGCCGTCGCGAATGCTGAGCACAACCACGGCCTTGATATGGATAAACTCATCGTCAAGACAGCCACGGCAGACCAGGGAGCATACATGAAGCGCTTCCGCCCCGTATCGAAGGGCCGCGCTCATGCGTTCAGACATCACACGTGCCATATCACCATGGTCGTGTGTGAGAAATAAGGAGGGGTTGAACGGTGGGTCAGAAAGTTCACCCGGTAGGTTATAGACTTGGCGTTATCTACGATTGGGAATCCCGCTGGTACGCTGACGGAAAGAAATATGCGAAGTATCTTCATAAGGACCTTGAGCTCAGGGACTGGATCAAGAAACGCTGGGCCCAGGCAGGCGTGAGCCGTGTGGAGATTGAGCGTATTGGCGATGTCATGCGCTTCACAGTTTGGACCGCCCGGCCTGGTGTCGTAATCGGCAAGCAGGGAGCGGAGATACAGGCGGTTCGTGAGGAACTGCAGGCTATGACCGGCAATCGGGTCATGATTAACATCCAAGAGATGAAGAACCCTGACGTGGAGGCGCAAGTCGTCGCCGAAGGCGTCGCCTCATCACTGGAGCGCAGGATCAGCTTCCGCCGCGCGATGAAGCAGTCGATCTTCCGCGCGATGAAATCTGGAGCCAAGGGAATCAAAATCCAGTGCGCGGGCCGTCTCGGCGGCGCCGAAATAGCGCGCACGGAGTGGTATCTTGAAGGCCAGCTTCCCCTTTCGACACTGAGAGCCGACATCGATTACGGCTTCGCCGAGGCACACACGATTTACGGCGTCATCGGCATCAAGGTGTGGATATACAAAGGCGAAGTTATGGAGCGCAAGCCCATTTTCGAGGCCGAGCCCGTATCAAAGGAGAGGGGGTAATTCCAATGCTTTCTCCGAAAAGAGTAAAATACCGCAAGCCCCACCTGACGGCCCTTCGCGGCTACAGCAAAGGCGCGACGGAGGTAGACTTCGGCGAGTTTGGACTTCAGGCCTGTGAAAACGGCTGGATTACAGCACGCCAGATAGAGGCGGTTCGTGTAGCCATCAGCCGTAAGATGAAAAAGGGCGGAAAGATCTGGATCAGGATATTCCCGGACCGCCCAGTAACAGAGAAGCCTCTTGAAACTCGTATGGGTAAAGGTAAGGGAAACGTGGAATACTGGACCGCAGCCGTAAAGCGCGGACGCGTTATGTTTGAAATTGCAGGAGTGCCGCGTGAAGTTGCCGAACAGGCTTTCCGCACGGCATCGTTCAAACTGCCCATCAAGGTCAAAATGTTAACCCGAGAGGGAGCAGGTGAATAGTTATGGATCCCAAGGAACTTCGAGATCTCAGCGTATCTGAGCTTAAAGATAAGCACAAGCAGTATAAGGAAGAGCTGTTCAACCTCCGTTTTCAGAATGCGATAGGACAGTTGAGCAATTCGGGACGCATCAAGGATGTAAAGAAGACTATCGCCCGTATTCTTACAGTCATCACCGAAAAAGAGAAGGGCATAGATCATTCAGGAGCAAGGAGGTAACCGACGATGGAAGAGCGTAAGGCACATCGTAAAGTCCGTACCGGAACAGTGGTTAGCGACAAGATGGAAAAGACCATCGTCGTGCGCGTAGACCGTATGGCGAAGCACTCTCTCTACGGCAAGCCCGTTCTCCGTTCTAAGAAATTCATGGCTCATGACGAGACCAACGACTGCCGCATGGGCGACACCGTAAGGATAGGCGAGACTCGTCCCTTGAGCGCGAGAAAGCGCTGGGAAGTTCTTGAAATAGTTGAGAGAGCTCCTATCCTCGGCGTCGCTGAAGAGGAGGCCGAGTAGTTATGATTCAGCTGCGTACAGTACTTAACGTAGCCGACAATTCCGGCGCGAAGAAGATCCTCTGCGTCCAGGTCAAGGGCGGCAGCTTCCGCAAGGTGGGAACCGTCGGAGATGTTATCGTAGGCGCCGTCCGCGAAGCGGCCCCCAACGCCAACATCAAGAAGGGCGACGTCGTGAAGGCCGTCATCGTCAGGACGAAAAAAGAGATCCGCCGTAAAGATGGCTCTTACGTGCGTTTCGACGATAACGCGGCCGTTGTCATTGACAATAACGGCGACCCCAGAGGAACACGTATATTTGGTCCTGTAGCAAGGGAACTGAGAGAAAAGAAGTATATGCGTATCGTCTCTCTGGCGCCCGAAGTAGTGTAGGGGGTAACCTGCCATGTCTAAAATGAGAATCAAAAAGGGAGACCGCGTGCGCGTCATCTCCGGAAAAGACGCCGGCAAAGAGGGCAAGATCCTTAAGAGGAACATTGACAAGGATACGGTCGTCGTGGAAAACGTAAACTTCGTCACCAAGAGCGTCCGTCCGACCCAGAAGGATCCCCGCGGCGGACTCGTCAAGAAAGAGGCGGCCCTTTCCGCATCAAAGGTGATGCTTGTCTGCCCGAAGTGCGGCAAAGCGACCCGCGTCGGCCGCGCCTTCCTTGACGATGGCAAGAAGGTCCGCATCTGCAAGCAGTGCGGCGAAATCATCGATAAGGCATAATGGGGAGGGACAACGAAAATGGCTCCGCGTCTTTTAACAAAATACACTGAAGAAGTCCTTCCTCGTCTGAACGAGCAGTTCCAGTATAAGAACGTCATGGAAATTCCGCGCCTCGTTAAGGTCGTGATCAACATCGGCGTCAACGAAGCGAAGCTGGATCAGAAGTACATGGACGCCTCGATCAACGAGCTGACCATAATTTCAGGCCAGAAGCCGATGATGAAACGTGCGAAGAAATCCATCGCCGGATTTAAGGTCCGCGAGGGGATGCCCGTGGCGTGTGCGGTAACTCTGAGAAGCGACAGAATGTGGGAATTCGTCGATCGCCTTTTTAGCATCGCGCTCCCCCGTATCAAGGACTTCCAGGGAATATCGAAGAGGGGCTTCGACGGCAGAGGCAACTTCAACCTCGGCCTTAAAGAGCAGCTTCTCTTCCCTGAAATCGATTACGATAAGGTCATCCGTCAGCGCGGTATGAACATCACCTTTGTGACCACCGCGAAGACCGATGAGGAAGCCCAGGCGCTCTTAAAAGAGCTGGGCATGCCCTTCGCCCGTTAGGAAGGAGAAGCAAATGGCCCGTAAAAGTATGGTGAACAAGGCCAAGAAAGAGCCGAAGTTCAAAGTGAGAAAATACAATCGTTGCCCGATCTGTGGACGCCCCCACGGATATATGCGCAAGTTCGATATGTGCCGCTGCTGTTTCCGCAAGCTTGCACGCGAGGGAAAGATCCCTGGCGTTGTCAAGTCGAGCTGGTAGGCAAGTGGGCGTAGAAGGGAGGATCCTTTAATGCATATTACCGATCCTGTCGCGGATATGCTCACACGCATCAGAAATGCGAATGTGGTTTATCATGAAATGGTAGATATGCCTCTTTCAAAGATGCGTCTTGAAATGGCCCGCATCCTCAAAGAGGAAGGTTATATCCGCAACTATAAGACGATCACCGACGCGAAGCAGCCGATGCCTATCCTCAGGCTGACCATGAACTACGGTCCCCAGAAGGAAAGAGTAATCCAGGGACTTCGCAGGATCAGCAAACCCGGCCGCCGCATCTACGTCGGCAAAGACAAACTGCCCAAGGTAATGGGCGGTTTGGGGATTGCGTTAATTTCAACGTCAGCCGGACTCATGACCGACGCCTCAGCCCGTAAACTCGGACTCGGCGGCGAAGTAGTCTGCTACGTCTGGTAACGGAGGCGCGCGAAGATGTCTAGAATAGGACGCAAAGCGATAGCGCTTCCGAAGGGCGTGGACGTCACGGTCGAGGGACAGCATGTTACAGTCAAGGGAGCCAAGGGCACTCTTGAGATGGACGTAATGCCGAAGATCGCCGTAGCGGTTGAAGAGGGGCAGGTACATGTGACGCGCGCGAACGAAGATAAGCTGGTCCGCGCCGCCCACGGTATGACGAGAGCCCTTATCAGCAATATGGGGACCGGCGTCAGCAGCCGTTTTCAGAAGGTTC
>CAKSWL010000026.1 GCA_934511335.1 uncultured Cloacibacillus sp.
TCCTCGAACGGATCAAGGAACAGAAAGAATCAGCGGCATAGCGTCGCGGGCGGCATGAACCGCCTGGCGGCATAAAAAATTTAAACTACGAAAAATTTTAGGAGGAAACAACTATGACACGTGAAGAACTCATCCAGGCTATCAGCGAAATGTCAGTACTTGAGCTTTCAGAGCTCGTTAAGGAACTCGAAGAGAAGTTCGGCGTCTCCGCAGCCGCTCCCGCAATGATGATGCCCATGGGCGGCATGCCCGCGGCTGGCGCGGCGGCCCCCGCTGAAGAAGAGAAGACCGAATTCGACGTCGTTCTCCTTGAGCACGGCGCGAACAAGATCGGCGTCATCAAGGTCGTCCGCGAAATCACCGGCCTCGGACTCAAGGAAGCCAAGGATATGGTAGACGGCGCCCCCAAGACGGTGAAGGAAGCCGCCGCGAAGGAAGAGGCCGAAGAGATGAAGAAGAAGCTCGAAGAAGCCGGCGCGAAGGTCGAACTGAAGTAATACCTTTTAATCAAAGCAGAACGGGACGCACCTCATACGGGGTGCGTCTTTTTGTTGTTGTTCATTGAAAAC
The DNA here is from genome assembly GCA_934511335.1 of uncultured Cloacibacillus sp. Taxonomy (GTDB): domain Bacteria; phylum Synergistota; class Synergistia; order Synergistales; family Synergistaceae; genus Cloacibacillus. The sequence goes on from CAKSWL010000026.1 coordinate 570, forward strand.
TCCCAGGAGGTCCCTTTAGGGGCCGCCGGGGAAAAGCAGTGCGGTTGGCGAATTTTCGAGCTTGTTAAAGAGCCGTTGGCAAACGGCTATTACGGGCTTGGACATTTGGCCAACGTAGCCGGCGGTTCTGATTTTGGCTGAATGAAGGCCGCCGCCTTTTATAGATTTTTGATGACTTGTCTGGCGCAGTCGATGAATTTTTTCGCTGCTGGAGAAAGCTCGTGCATGGAGAGCGCCGCTATTCCCAGCGAGATGTATTCCGGCGGTTCCAGCGGCAGCGAGACGACGCGGCCTTTCATTCTTCCGGTGCTTAGCTCGTCGTTTATACTGATTCCCAGCCCGGCCTCTACCATCGCGTATGCCGTGCAGGAGTCTAGCGTGGTGTAGCGGATATTGGGCCGGAATTTTCCCTCTGCTATGAGCCGGTCAAGGTCTGTGTCGCGGTCGGGTACGTAAATGATAAAGGGGGCGCCGTCGGCCTGCCCGATGGGAAAGCTCTCCCCTTCGGCCAACGGATGATCGGCGGGCAGCCAGGCGACCATTCTGTCGTTCCTCAGCGGCAGCCAATCACATTTCAAATCTTTCGACCAGCTCATGAAGCAGCAATCCAGGGTTCGTTTTTTCAACCTTTCGGCAAGCTCCATGTTTGTCGCTTCGACGATGTTTATGCGGATATTTGGGTAGCTCATCTCAAAGTCTTTTATTATCGAGGGCAGCCAGCAGGCGGCGATGCTGAAGTAAGTGCCGACTGTGACTTCACCCACGGATAATCCGCGTATCTCGGCGGAGAGCTGCGTCACTTTTTCGTTCACGCGGCACAACTCCCGCAGCAGAGGCAGGAGGCGCTTTCCCTCGGCGGTGGGGCGCGTTCCCTGCCGGTTCCTGACGAGCAGCGCGCAGCCCAGCTCTTCCTCGAGCGCCTGTACCATGCGTGTTATCCCCGACTGCGTATAGCCGAGCTTTTCTGCGGCGACGGTAAAACCGCCGGAATCGACGCATTGCACAAAGGCTCTACATTTTGTCATATCCATATCAGGGGCTCCCTTCCTAAAATGACGTTTTATCATTAAATAATGATAATTTGACGTTTTGCTCATTCATGACTCTATTTTATAATCATGGCAGGCAACAGAGCAAGTACCGTTCCCGGGGGCGGAGATGCACCCTCCGCCTCCTGCCGGGCGGTAAAATCCTGAATGAATGGAGATGAGAGAGGTGACCGAAATAGGGAAAAAGGGCCTAGCGGGCAGAGGCGCGGTGTTGTTGGCGGCACTGATCTGGGGTTCGTCCTTCGTCGTCGCCAAGGGGGCGCTGGAGAGCCTTTCGCCGTTATGGGTGCTGGCTATTCGCTGCTGCGGTGCTTCGTTTCTGCTTCTGATTTTATGCGCGGGGAGGCTGAAAAAGATTGACAGGCAGTATCTAAGGGGCGGTCTGCTGATGGGGGTCTTTATCAGCGCGGCCTTTGTCGTTCAGACCTATGGGCTGATATATACGACGCCGGGTAAGAGCGCCTTTCTTACCTCGTCTTACTGTGTCATGGTTCCTTTTCTTGCGTGGTGGATCTGCAAAAAGAGACCGGACGGTTACAACATATCCGCCGCTTTTATCTGTGTGGCAGGAATAGGTTTTGTCAGCCTAGGCAGAGAGCTGTATGTTGGCGCGGGCGACCTGCTGACTCTTATGGGCGGGCTTTTCCTTGGCCTTCATCTCATTGTCACGGACAGGTATGTCTGCGGGCGTGACCCGCTGCTGCTTACTATGTTGCAAACCATCACTGCGGCCGCCGTCATGCTCTGCGCCGCGTCGGCTTTCGAGGCCGCCCCGTCTGAGATTTCCCTGTCGGCGTGGATTCGTCTGGCTTACCTCAGTGTTTTCTGCTCGGCCCTCTGTCATTTGTTGCAGGTATTCGGCCAGAAGTACACTCCGCCAACGGCAGCGGCTGTCATTATGGCGCTGGAATCGGTGTTCGGCACGGCTATTTCGCTCCTCTTCCAGAAAGAGAGGCTGACGGTGTTGTTGGCGGCCGGTTTCGTTCTGATTTTTATTTCTGTTCTTATCTCTGAGACGAAGCTCTCTTTTCTGCGTTCAGAGAAGGCTGGCTGATTGGCGCGCGCTGGAATTTCCCCCTGTCAATGGCCGGAGAAAATGTCACGCCTTATCACGCCTCGGGCTGATAATACCCGTGCGATAGAAAATTTAGCAGGTACGGAAGGTTTGACGCTTACCACCTTAGATTTCGGTCGCGGCCGGGTTTTTGCTCATCAGGATCGCCGCGGTGAGCAGCAGCGCCGCGGCGAAGAGGACCGCCTGGAAGTGGAATACCTTAGAGGCCGCGGCGCCGAGCCCCGCGCCGGCCGTGAAAAGGGCGATCACCAGAAAGTAACGGCCGCTGTTTTTCAGCGCCGCCCGGTCGCGGCTCTTGTGATATTTATAAAGATGCTCGGTGGCGCTGCGCAGGTTTCCCGTGCACATCGTCGTGGCGAAGGGATTTCCCTCGACCTTCCTGAAGCTTTCGACCTGTAACGAACAGACGAAAGAGATCAGCGTGTTCACGGCGGTATCGTAGGCCTGCGGCATGAAGGCCGTTGCGATGAGCGCCGCAAACTCGATCAGCACCACGATCTGCCGCCAGTGGATGGCGGTATTCCCGCGAAAACGGCTCTTGATCATTTCGGCGATGATTATCCCGGTGAAAAAGGCGAAGATCGGCGCCAGATAATCCTTTGCCTCGACGAAATTTCCCTCGAAGAGGTTTATTCCGAAGAGGACGATGTTGCCAGTCTGCGCGTTGGCGAAAACGCCGCCGCGCGTCGCGTAGGTGTAGGCGTCAAGAAAGCCGCCCGCGAGCGCAAGCAGCAGCGCCACCCTCATCGAATCGGACATCTGAGTCTTTTTTTCCGCCATCGCGGCATATCCTCCTTTCGAAATAATGCTTTTTTATAAGGATATCATATCGATATCATAATCTGAATACGTGCCGGCCGCGCCGCCTGGGGCAATCTTTCATGCGTTTGCCCTGCCCTGTCCCCGTGCGGGGGTATGACCGCCGCCCCGGTTTGTTTATAGACGGATGTGCTAGAATAAAAAAAGACTGAGAAAAAGGGGGATTTTCGGTGACGGTCATCGATTCTCACGTACACATATATCCGGAATTTCTTAAAAAAGAGCGTGGCCGAATCGCCGCGCGCGAGCCTTGGTTTGAGCTGCTTACCTCATCAAAGGTACAGAAATGGGGCACGGCGGAGGAGCTGGTGGCGGCGATGGACGAGGCGGGCGTCGAACGCTCCCTCGCCACGACCTTTGCCTTTCGCGACCAGGGGCTTTGCCGCGAGATGAACGACTATGTGCTGGAGGCGGCGCGCCGTTTTCCCGGGCGCATCGTGCCGCTGGCCGTCGTCTCGCCTGCGCGCGCCGGGGCGGCGGAAGAGGCGGAGCGCGCCTTTGACCTGGGGGCCGCCGGAGTGGGCGAACTCTTTCCCGACGGGCAGGCCTTCGACCTCGCGGAGGCGGCGCCGCTGCGGGAGATATGCGGCCTCTGCGGCGAGCGTGATAAATTCGTCCTCTTTCATACCGCAGAACAGGCGGGGCACCAGTACGCCGGCAAGGGAACCTACGGCGCGCGCGAGGCGGCGGCCTTCTGCCGCAACTTTCCGCTGACGCGCGTCGTCTTCGCGCACTTCGGCGGAGGTCTTTGGGCCTTCGAGGCGATGCCGGAGATGCGCCTGCTCGCGGCCAACGCGCGCTATGACACCGCCGCCTGGCCGTGGCTCTACGGGCCGCGAGTGCTTGAGGCGATCTTTGCGATCGGCGCTGGTGATAAGATTTTTTTCGGCTCGGACTGGCCGATCCTTGATTTTGCAAGATATGAGAAACTCCTCTCGCAGACGGACCTTACCAAGAAACAAAAAGAGGCGCTGCTTGTCGGCAACGCGCGTTGTTTTTTAGGCCTCTGAGGTTGGGGCCTTCCCAAACCAGGCCTTGATGACCACCTCTTTCTTTCTGATGAAGAGCGCAAGACAATAAAAAACCCCGCGAGAGCGGGGTTTTTTCGTCTTCAATTACTTTTGAGGATAGAAGCCGCTGGGAGCTTCGCTGAGGTTGATCATGATGTTTTTCATCTGCGTGTAGTGATCGAGGATCACCTTGTGCGTCTCGCGTCCGATGCCGCTGGCCTTGTAGCCGCCGAAGGGCGCGCCGGCGGGAATCGCGTTGTAGGTGTTGACCCACATGCGACCCGTCTCGATGCCGCGGCAGACTCTGATCGCACGGTTGATGTCGCGCGTCCAGACGGCGCCGCCGAGTCCGTAGTCGTTGTCGTTGGCCATCGCGACGACCTCCTCTTCGGAGCTGAACTTGATGACGCAGGCGACGGGGCCGAAGATCTCCTCTTGGGCCACCTTCATGTCGTTTGTCACATCGACGAGCAGCGTCGGCGCGTAGAAGCAGCCCTTCGCCAGCTCTCCGTCTGTGACGGGATGGCCGCCGCAGGCGATGCGCGCGCCCTCCGCGACGCCCTCGTCGACGCACTGCTGAATCGTCTTGACTTGGTTCTTGTCAATCTGGCTGCCCATCTGGGTGTCAGGCTCCCAGGGCAGGCCGACCTTGATTTTATTGAAGGCCTCTACGGCGTCGTGGACGAATTTGTCATAGATATCCTCATGGACGAAGACGCGCGAACCGGCGCAGCAGACCTGCCCCTGGTTGAAGAGGATGCCGAGCTGCAAGCCGTCCATCGCCATATCCCACTGGCAATCGGCGAAGTAGATGTTCGCGGACTTGCCGCCGAGCTCGAGCGTCGAGGGTATCAGCCGGTCCGCCGCCGCCTTCGCGACATTCCCGCCGATGTCGGTCGAGCCGGTGAAAGCGAGCTTGCGGAAGCCCTCGTGCTCAAGCATGTACTGCCCCGACCTTGAGCCTTTGCCGGTGACGACGTTGAAGACGCCCGGCGGCAGAATGTCGCCGATAAGGCGCGCGAGTTCGAGCACCGAAAGCGGCGTGAGGCTCGACGGCTTGAATACGGTGCAGCAGCCGGCGGCGAGCACCGGCGCGAGCTTCCAGGCCGCCATGAGGAAGGGGAAGTTCCAGGGGACGATCTGTCCGACGACGCCGATCGGTTCGTGAAGGACCAGCGACAGCGTGTTGGCGTCGAGCATCACCGCGCCGCCCTCCTCGGTGCGCACCGCACCCGCGAAGTAGCGGAAGTGGTCCGCCGAGAAGGGGATGTCGACGGCCATCGTCTCGCGGATCGGCTTGCCGTTGTTGAGCGACTCCACCATCGCGAGGTGCTCTTTGTTCGCGTCGATCACGTCGGCGATTTTGAGCAGGATCTCGGCTCTCTTTGCGGGAGCCGCCTCTTTCCAGCTCTTCCAGGCCTCCCACGCCGTCGTCACCGCGAGGTCGACGTCCTCGCGCGTCGCCTCGGCGCACTCGGCTAGTACCTTTCCGTTGGCCGGACAGTGAGCCTTGAAATACTTCCCGTCGCCGGACGGACGCCATTCTCCGTTAATAAACAGCCCATATTGTTTCTGCAGTTCCGGATTGTTGTTCGACATAGAAATACCCCCTTTTTGTTTTTTAAGTCTTGGGCCAGATGGTAAAGAGATTTTTTCAGCCCGTCAACAGTATTTTCTGAATATTCATTCTAGCACTATTACTGATATAATTACAGTAATAATGCTCATTCAATCTAAACTTTATTAACTAAAAAGAGCCAAAAAAACGAACTCCCCGGCATATTTGACCGGAGAGTTCGTTGGGAAAGGCGGCGCTAGGCCGAAAGTGAAAGGAGGTTTCTGTAGTTGGGGTAAGGCATGTTTTCGCCTGAAAGGAAAATCTCTATAGAATCTGCCGTCTTTCTGATCTCTTTCATCAGAGGGACGGCTGAATTCACAATTTCGTCGGCATGTCCGCGCGGCGTCATCGCCGCCATCTTCTCGCGCAGCGCCGTAAGCTCGCGCGTCTTTTCGATGAGCGATATTTTTGCCTCGGCGAGTCTGACGATGACCCCCTTCCAGCTCTGTGCGCCGGGGAGCGCCAGGCCCTCCGCGACGGAGAAAGAATCGCGCTCCAGCAGGAGCTGTTTTGAAATGGCGGGAAGTATCCCCTCCCAAACCATGTCGCGCAGCACGGACATCTCTATCTCGATATTTTTTACGAAGCTTTCCAGCTTGATCGTGTGGAAGGCCTCCATCTCCTTTTTCGAGAATACGCCCATCTCTTCCAGCATCCGGAGCGTCGAAGGCTCCATAAAGAGGTCGATGCCTTCGGGGATGGTGTGGGCCTTGACGAGCCCGCGGCGCTCCGCCTCCGCGTGCCAGCCGCCGGCGTAGGCGTCGCCCTCGAAGCGGATGTTTTTATTCGTCTCAGATACCTTGCGGATCGTCTTGATCGCCGCTTCTACAGGATCCTCGCCGCCGTTGATGCGTTCCTCGAAGAGGGAAAGGAATTCTTCCAGCCCCGCGGCCCAGACGGAGAGCAGCGCCATCACCGGCACCGCCATCGCCTGTGAGGCTCCGGGGGCGCGGAACTCGAACTTGTTGCCCGTGAAGGCCAGCGGGCTCGTGCGGTTGCGGTCGCTGTCGAAGGCGACGATGTCGGGCAGCTTCGGCAGTCCGAGGTCGAGCGTGCCCTTTACCGGCCTCACGTTCTCGTCGTCGCCGCCCTCCTCGATCGCGCGCAGCATCCCCGCGACGGCGTCGCCGAGATAGACGCTGACGATGTAAGGCGGCGCTTCGTGCCCCCCGAGGCGGTACATGTTGCCGGGGGTCGATATCGAGGCTTGGAGCAGCCCGAAATGTTTCGCCGCGCCGAGGATGAAGGCCGAAAGGAACGAGAGGAAGATGACGTTCTTCCGGTGATTGGTCGAGGGCTTCAGCAGGTTGCGTCCCTCGCTGTCCTCCAGTGAGAAATTTATATGTTTGCCGCTGCCGTTCATCTCATGGAAAGGCTTCTCGTGGAAGAGGAGGCGCAGCTCGTGCTGGCGCGCCATCTTGCGCATCGTCTCCATGATCAGCTGGTTCTGGTCGCAGGCAAGGTTTGCCTCGGTGAACTGCGGCGCGAATTCAAACTGGCAGCGCGCGTTTTCATTATGGCGCGTCGCAAGATCGACGCCGAGACGCGCGAGGTCGCGCTGGACGTCCTCCATATACGAAAGGACGCGCGTTGGGATCGCGCCGAAATAGTGGTCCTCCATCTTTTGGTCGCGCGGCGGCGGCGAGCCGACGAGCGTGCGGCCGCAGAAGCGGATGTCGGGGCGCTGCTGCGCGCGCGGGCGGTCAAGAAGGAAGAACTCCTGTTCGCCGCCGACCGTCGCGCGCACGTAACGCACGCCGCGGTTGCCGAAGAGCTTCAGCATCTTCATCGCGCGCCCCTCGACGGCCTGCATCGAACGCAGCAGGAACGTCTTGAGGTCGAGCGGCGAACCGTCGTAGGCGATGAATATCGAGGGGATGCAGAGCGTGCCGCCTTTCTTGGACTTGATGATAAAGGCGGGGCTCGTTGGGTCCCAGGCGGAATAGCCGCGCGCCTCGAAGGTGCTGCGCGTGCCGCCGGAGGGGAAGGAGGAGGCGTCGGGTTCGCTCTGCATAAGGTCCTTGCCGCGGAAAGAGTTCAGCGGATTGCCGTTTTCGTCGGCGGTGAGGAAGGCGGTGTGCTTCTCGGCGGTTATCTCCGAGAGCGGGTGAAACCAGTGCGCCCAGTGGTCGGCCCCTTTGGAGACCGCCCAGTCCTTCATCGCGAGCGCCACCGTGTCGGCGATTCCAGAGTCGAGCTTCTGGCGGCCCTCTATCGCCCCGACGAGGTTTTCAAAGATGTCCTTAGGGAGGCGCTGTTTCATCTCTTTCTGGTCAAAGACCAGCGAGCCATATATATCTTTCATTTTCGGATATTCTTTTGCTTCCGGCATTATATAAGACCCTCTTCGATCGGGAATAAAACATATTAACATCTTTATACAACGACTTAAGCATAAAATCAAGAGGGTTTTTATGCTTAGCGCGGCTTTCAATGTGTAAAAATCTCAAAAGCCGCCGATTTTGTATTCTGTGGGGAGTTCTTATTCGGATATTTTCTTTGCCGCCCATTGCCTCTATAATATACTAATTGCATTTAAGCGGAGGGATTAATCCCAGGATGATCGAAATAAAAGATTTGAAGGTAAATTTCGGCGAGCAGGAGGTATTGTGCGGCATCGACTGGTTCATCACGCCCAAGAGCCGTATCGGCCTCGTCGGCGACAACGGCGCGGGCAAGACGACGCTGCTGCGCGTGCTGGCGGGGATCTCCGATTACGAAGGCTCCATTACGATGCCGAAGGGGCACATCGTCGGCTACCTGCCGCAGGATCTTGTGGAGATCAAGGAAGTCCCCCTCATAGAATATCTTAAAGACCGCGCCGGACTTACGCGGATCTCGCGCGAGCTTGCCGAGTGCGAGCAGCGGATGTCGGCGCTTGCGGAGAACGCCCCGGCGCTGCGCGGGCTGCTCTCTGAATATGAGCGGCTGCAGCGCATCTTTGAATCTAAGGGCGGCTTTGGCTTCGACGTCGAGGCCAAACAGGTGCTCAAAGGGCTCGGCTTCGCGCCGGAGCGGGACGCGGAGCGCCTCACCGCGGAATTCTCGGGGGGATGGAAGATGCGTATCGCCTTAGCCGCCCTGCTCCTCTCGCACTCGGACATCATGCTGCTTGACGAACCGACGAACCACCTAGACACCGAGAGCATGGAATGGCTGGAATCCTGGCTGCGCGACTACCGCGGCACCATCATCGCCGTCTCCCACGACCGCCGTTTCCTCGACAACATGGTCACCTCGGTGGCGGAGCTCGCGAACGGCCGGATAAACCTCTACTCCTGCGGCTACGAAAAATTCCTCACGGAGCGCGAGGAGCGCCGCGCACGGCTCGAGGCCGAGTGGGAACAGCAGAAAGAAAAGATCGACGAAATACAGCGCTTCGTCGAGCGCTTCCGCTACAAGGCGACGAAGGCGCGCCAGGTGCAGAGCCGACTGCGGCAGCTTGAAAAGATGGAGATCACCGAGCTGGAGGGCCCCGCGAAGAGCGTGAACTTCCAATTTCCCGAAAGCCCGCGCAGCGGCCGCGAAGTGATAAAAGCCGCTGGGCTCACGAAGCGCTACGGCGGCCATACCATCTTTCAAGAGGTGGATCTCGTCGTTGAGCGCGGCGAGCGCGTCGCACTTGTCGGCGTCAACGGCGCGGGTAAATCGACGTTGATGCGCCTCCTGAATCAGAGCGAAGAGCCCACCGCCGGCACGGCTGAGCTCGGCCTCAACGTCAAAAAGGCCTACTTTTCACAGGAGAGCGCCCAAAACCTCGACTACAGCCGCACCATCTGGCAGGAGGTCAACAACACCGGCTCGAAGCTGCTCGAGGGTGCGAAGCGTAACCTGCTCGGGGCCTTCCTCTTCTCGGGCGATGAAATATACAAGCCCGTATCCGTCCTCTCGGGCGGTGAAAAATCACGGCTCGGACTGCTCAAAATGCTGCTCTCCGAAACGAACCTGCTGATTCTCGACGAGCCGACGAACCACCTAGACTACGGCACGAAAGAACTCTTCCAACGGGCGCTGCTCCAGTATGGCGGCACGATCCTCATCGTCTCTCATGACCGCGCCTTCCTCGACGACCTCGTCGGCCGTGTGATCGAAATTCGCGACGGCCGCCTCTACGACTATCCCGGCAATTATTCGTGGTTCATCGAAAAAAGAAACGGCCGCGAGGCTCCCGCGCCCGCCGCAACGGGCGCCCCCGCGGAAAAACTTGCCGCCGAACTACGTGCGGGAGCTGCGGAAGCCCGCCAGGATCTGCGGACGAAAGAGCAGAAACGTGCCGAAGCCGAAGAGCGCAACCGCCTCTACCGCGCAAAGAAAGGCTTTGTGGAACGTCTGACGGCCTGCGAGAAAGAGATTACAGCAGCCGAAGCGCGCAAAGAGGAGATCAACGGCCTCCTCTGCTCGCCCGAAGTGCTCGCGGACTCCCAGCGCATTCAGAGTCTGATGATCGAACTCAAAGAAAAAGAAGAGAGGCTGAAAAAACTCTACGAAGAGTGGGAAGAGCTCAGTATAAAAATAGAAGAGATAAAATAGCCGGCGGGCCCGTGCCGGCCCAGCCGTAAATAAGGAGAGACCCGCATGATCTACGACTCAGTGGAGAACTTTATCGACGAACTGCCGAAATACCTGCCGCGCTGCGCGGAGCTGGGAAAATTCCTTGCGGCGGCGCGTGAAAAAGGCTTTGAAGAGCTGAAAGAGCTGGACTTCACGCCGCTTGACCTGCGTTTTGGGGAATACGAGACGAAGCCGCGAGAAGAGCTCCCCTTTGAGGCGCACCGAAAATACTGGGACCTCCAGCTAGTTGTCGAGGGAGAGGAACTCCTTGGCTGTGCGCCGCTTTCCCGGCTCACGCAAACCTCGTCCTACGACGGCAAAACGGACATCGCCTTCTACCGCGGCGAGGGCGAAGAGATAAAACTCTCGCGCGGGATGGCGGTCCTGCTTGCGCCGTGGGACGGACACCGCCCAGGGGTGAAGGTGAAAGAAGGCTCCCAAAAAATAAAAAAAATCGTCGTCAAACTGCCCTGGTAAAGGGCGGGACGGCCGGGGCCTGCCCGTTTAGAGTCTGGCGCATATAATCAGCGGCTTCCTAAACATAAAAGAAGGGCCTTCCGGCCAGCGTGATGCATGAAAACAAAGGAGGAAGAGGATTTGATGGAGAAAATGCTGCTGCTGACGCTCTTTGACGAGCTTTATCCCTGCTGGACGCGCGAAATGCTCGCCAAAGAGGGCGTAGACTTGGACGCGGTCGCTTCGCTTGCCGCCGAGGGGCTTATAATTTTTGAAGAGGGGGTCTACTCGCTCAGCGCGGCGGGCCGGGCCGAATTTAGCCGCATCGCGCTGGAGAACTTTATCGTGGAAAAACCGGGCAAAGCCCCGGCGGACCGCGTGCGCGCGGCGAGAGCCGGCGCCTTGCTCAAAATACTTGACGCCGCCCACACCCAGCGCTGGGGACTGAAAGAATATTACACCTCGCCGCACCTTGAAATATTCCCCAAACTTAAAGACGAAGAACTCTTCCGCGTGGACGGAGATCTTCTTTCGTGGCCCTATATGGAGGGCGAAGCGCAGAAAAAGATGGAAGCACGATTCCCTCTGCGCGGGCTGCGCGGACGCGAAGAGCGCATGGTGGAAGAGGCACGGAACGCTGAGCGCTGGCGTGAAGAAAACGTAAGCGCGCTCGACGAATTCACTCCCGACATCCTCTACGTCTGTCGCTACGACTATCAGCAGTACACAAACTTCAAAGGCCATCCCTGCGATCCGCTGCGGCTCATCAACGCAGACCGCTTCATCTTTGTCTTTGACGGCGGCGAAGAAGCTGACGAACTGCGCGAAATCGGGCGCTTTCGGAGATGGGCGGCTTTACGGCGGCATGTAATGACGCCGGGATACTTCGACATCGATACGCAAGAGCAGGACAGCATATGCCAGCTGCTGCTCGTCTCCGCGCGCGAAGCCGAGGCGAAAGAACGCGCGGCGCGCCTCGCGCGCTTTGGCGAGGCCGCAGCCGCCGGAGTGCAGCCCATCGATATCTGGACGATCTCGGAAGAGGCGCTGGCTTCCGTGCATGACAAACGTGAGATAATCTGGGAACTCATCCCGGACATTGCCCACTCTGTCAGCCGCACTACGGCGTGCGTAAGCTGCCGCTGCTGAAGAAGGGACGCAGCGGTCAAAAAACCATGAAGATATCGAAAAGCACACTCACAGGGACCTTGTGCGTTATCGGGGCGGGAATGTGCTGGGGCACGACGGGCACGATACAGGCCTTCGCTCCTAAAGGCGCCTCCTCGCTCTCCATCGGCGCGGCGCGCGTCGCCTTTGCAGGGATCATACTGCTTACATACATGCTGATCAAGAAAAAAGGCGCGCTCTTTTGCGGCGGCTGGAGCGTGAAAGGCGTGCTGCTTGCCGCGGCGGGGCTTGCCGTATATCAGCTCACCTTCTTTTCCGCCGTTCGGCTCACAGGCGTCGCCGTCGGCACCATGGTCGCCATCGGCAGCGCGCCTCCGCTCGCGGGCGTCTTTGGCCGCCTGCTCTTCAAAGAACAGCTGCTCTGGCGCTGGTATGCCGCCACCGTGATGGCCGTCACGGGCTGCGTCCTGCTCGTACTCGGCGGCAACACCGGCGCGCTCTCCGTCTCCACCCTCGGCGTCTTTCTCGCCTTCAGCGCCGCCGTCGCCTACGCGCTGGAAGGCGTAGGGCTGCGCCTCATAAAGCGCGACCCCTACGACGTTATCGCCGTCGTCAGCGCCGTAAGCGGCCTCATGGCCCTGCCGTGGCTCTTCGCGGGGGACGTCGGCTGGATGCTTGAACCGCGCGGGGCCCTCTGTATGGCGCTGCTTACATTCCTCAGCACCATCATCCCCCATACCCTCTTCACCATCGGGATACAAAACATCCAGCTAGGGACCGCTTACACCCTCTCGCTATCCGAGCCGCTGACCGCCTGGTTCCTTTCGGCCCTCCTGCTCGGCGAACGCCTTTCATGGGTTGGTTTGCTCGGCGTATGCATACTTTTCGGCGGCATTTTGCTGCTTGCGTGCAATAAAAAAACAGGCTGATCGCCGCTGATTTTTAATAAAACTGCCGTTTTATGATTACCATTAAGATGTTATTTAAATCCGTGCCGTCGAGTAACATTATAAAGCACGGTTTTTTATATTTTGAGCTTGACTTATTGACTCTTGCCGTTATCATAATCCATGCGTTAAGAGTGCCCGCGGAGAGCACAATTCAGAAAATTTAAATCGTAAATTTTCCGGATATATTTTTCCGCGTTTCCAAACTCGCAAGGAGGTCAATATGCGAAAAATAATGAAAAAGCGGCTTCGTCATCTGCCGCAAATCGCAGTGATGCTCCTGCTTCTCATCTCGGTGATACTACATCCGAAGGCCGGGATGGGCAGTACGGAAACATCATCGAAAACACATAGCGCCCTCTCGGACGGCACAGTGATTACCACAGTCAGTGAAACTTCTCTCACGGAGAATGTCGTGATGGCGGAAAGCAAAACCTCCGTCATCTATACCGCGCAGACCGAGGCTGGCGAAAGCCCGCAAAAATTTCCGCAAGAGAGAGATTCCGCGCCTTTCGACAAATCCATATATGCCGCGCTGAAACACCAGGGCCTCACCGAAGAGCATATAGGGATATGGCAGGACGAACACCCGCTCAGCACGCTCAACAAGCTGGAGACGCTCACCCCCGCGAAACAGAAAAAAGTGGCGAACGTCGCCGCTTTCATCCGCAAAGTAAACCCCAAAATCTCCGCGAAAACAGCCTGGCGGGAGGCCTGCGCGCTCGTATTCTACAGCGTCAAATACGGCGTGCCCTCGGATCTCGTCGTCAGCATCGCGAAAGCCGAAAGCCGCTTCAACCCCTCGGCGCAGAGCAAAGCAGGGGCGCTTGGCGTCATGCAGGTTATGTGGAAAGTGCACAACGGGATGCTCCGCGCAAAAGGCATCGCTCCGACCCGCGACCACATGTTCGACCCCGAGCGCGGCGTAGAGGCGGGCGTGCTCATCCTCTCGCGCTATATGAGCGCCTACGGGACCGTACAGAAAGCCCTCAACCGTTACTACGGAGGCATCGCGCACAGCTACCTCAAAAAAGTCAACAACAACATGGCGATGCTCCAAAAACACTCCACAAAGACCGGCTACTAGCCACGAAAAAATTTTTCGCTCTAACGCAGCGGAGAGGGCTTGCCCTCTCCGTATTTTTTGCGCACTCCGCCCGGCGGCGCGCTCGCGCTCTTTTGCAGCTCATAAGGTTATGCATACAGTAAAAGCCCGCCGCAGACGAAGCCGGCGTATAACGACAAGCCGCACGATGTTGGGCGTCCTTGCAGCAAAAGGTTTCAAAAAGTATTGACACGAAGAGGAAAAAATAATATACTACCCTTCGTTGCGCCCGCGACGGGGTTTTTCCCCGTAAAAGGCACGCAGCGCGCACCATGACAAAAAGAATAACGAGAAAGCAAAAGCATTGCAAACGCCGTGGTATATCGAGAGCGATAAACATATT
>CAKSWL010000027.1 GCA_934511335.1 uncultured Cloacibacillus sp.
CCCGTACCATTTTCCTCGGCAGGGTTTCTTCCGAAGCATGATACGGGCTAATGGACAAACCTTTTTAGCGTTTCTTCTAGACGCTTAGCTGATATTCTGAAAACGCTCTATCGAGAATACGTATGCAGAAATACATTGCCGCCGCGCCAATAAAAATGCAGATCCAGTTTATCCACATTCCTACGCCGACAGAAAAGATCAGCGAACCGGAAGCTCCGAGCATACAAGCGGTAAATACTTGACGGTCAATCTTTTGCCCGCTGTCGCTGAATCCCGGTAGCAAGTCTCTCTTTGCATTGCCTTTGCAGGTGGCCGAGGAGACTAAGATTGTAAATACCAACGAGACAGCTACCCCCCACACGACGGGTAACGGCAGTTTCATGTTGATGGCGATGATCGCCATAAGACCTCCGGAGACGATCCCGCTAAGGCAGCCGTTTCTCGTAGCCTTTTTCCAGAACATGCAGGACATAAGCGGAACAAAGAACGCCGAAGAGTAGACGTTGAAGCCCATCCCCATTATTGCCACGATCCCCTTGACTTTAAGTACGAAGAATATTGAGAGTCCGGCGATGATAAAGTTGATGACGCGGCAATAGAGAAGTTTCTGTTTTTCCGTCGTTTCTTTGGACAGCGAGGGTTCAACAATGTCTACCATTACACAAAGGACGGAGGTGTTGAGGTTTGAGTCGATCGTAGAGATGGTCATGGCGAGAGTTGCCGCGATAAAGAGGCCGACGAGGCCTGCTGGCAGTATCCTTGAAATGAGGGCGAGGATCACGCCGTCTTTATTTGAAGCGACAACGGATGGTTCGATGAGCATCGCCGCAGTAAGGCCGAAGAAAATCACTAGCCCGGCAAGTAGGGTACAGAAGGTGAAGCCAAGCATGCTTCCTTTGACGGCGGTCTTCTCATCTTTGGCGGTGATAAATCTTGTAAGGTGGTTTACGTCGCAGCAGGCCGCCAGTACACCGCTTAAAAGATAACCCAGCCACCAGATGTTAGGTCTCAAAGAGAAATATTGTTCCGCATTCAGCGCGGCATGGATCGCCGTCGGTGTTGCCCCGCCGTATATTATTAGCATCGCCGGAATGACGATGAAGATGAGCGGCGTCATGATCAGCCATTGCAGCACGTCGTTGTGAACGACAGATACTAAGCCGCCGAGAGTTGTGTAGATGATAGTAATTGTCATGCCGATAATGAGTGAAGCCTCAAAGGTTAGCCCGTATTTGTTAAATAGCAGATGTATGAGCAGTCCGACCGCCGCCATATTTCCGCTCATTATTGACAGCGCCAGCCACGCGCCGCCGAGTCCCGAAAGTTTTTTTAGCAGGGGGCTGTCGAATCTTTTGAGAAAAAGATCGCCTGAGCTGCGTATGTCTATGATGTTGGAACATTTTTTAAGTTTCCGTGCAATTCCGGAAAGTATGGCTCCCCATGCACCGAGGCTGTAACATTGGCTGGAAATGAGAACCCCAGTCCCGCTGACGTAAGCTCCCGCACTGTACCCCATTAGAGCCCCAGAGCCCTTCATTGTCGCGCCCTGAGTACAGAGAGTGGAGAATATGCCAAAGGATTTGCCTCCCAGCAGAAAATCGTTGCTTTGCTTTGCCTTTCTGCTCCAGTAGACGCCATTGCCGATAACCGCCATAAAGTATATAACGATTACCATAATATCGGGATTTTTAACTACCAAATAATCCATAAAATCACTTCCCTTCTGTTTTTTTGTTTCTATTTCAAAAAACAACAAACCAACAGTACATCTCCGCAGAGATATACGATCTGTTTTATAAAATTTGCTGAGATAGATCCGTTATCTCTTTATAAGGAATCCGTCTGCTAACTCGTCGCCTTCTTGCTGGATGAGCCAGTTGAAACCGGTTACATAGGAGCGCCCTTTTATGTAAGGGATAATGGTATCAAATTCGCCGACCTTTGGGCCGGGTTCATATGAACCGTTGAAAATACTGCCGGTGACGCCCGCGTGGTCGAACCATACGCCGGGGGCGAGCTGCCGCCTGTCCGCCAGGCAGGCCAGACGCGCGCTTGTACCTGTACCGCAGGCGGAGCGGGCAAGCTGCCCCGCGGCCCAAGTGACCAGATTGCGTTTCGCCTCCCCCTGGGGAGCGTCCAAAGTGAATTCTGTGAGGATTATTTTATTCAGCGCCGGATTGGTCGGATGTTGGAATTTTATCTGGTCGTTGACCGCGTCTCGGATCTCTATCCCTAACGGGATCATCTTTTTTATCTCATTTGGGGCGATATTGAAGCCGAACTGATCTGCGGGGACCATCGCCGTATAATTTCCACCAAAGGCGATATCAAGCTTGATTTTTTGACCAATGGACGGAAGAGTTATCTCTACATCTTTCATCTGTACGAAACAAGGAACGTTTTGCAGAATTACGTCCCCTACGACGCCGTTTCTTACCTCGACTTTGACTTTTACCAGCCCAGCCGGAGCTTCGAGAACTACGTAGGTATAGGGTTCTTTTTTCTCGATCATCCCTAAGTCTATTAGCGTACGTGAGACTCCTATTGAGCCGTGTCCGCACATGGAAACGCTGCTGTCGCTGTCCATAAAAACGATCCCGTAATGAGCTTCCGGGTTTACAGGGCGCGTCAAAAGAGCGCCGAACATGTTGTCATGTCCGTGTGGTTCCCACATTACAAAACGGCGAAAATCGTCATGGTTTTCTTTAAAATCCAGCCAGCGGTCGGCAAAAGTTTCTCCTTTAAGAAGCGGGCCGCCTCCAATAATTATTCTTGTCGGAGCACCGCTGGTATGTGTGTCTACAATTGCCGCCATGCGTTTTGCGTTCATAACTTATACCTCCCTGTATAACATCAATTTGTTTTGAATGTCGTATTAAACCTTACCGGCGATACGCCGGTGAGTTTTAAAAAGGTTCTTGAGAAATGACTCTGGTCCGCAAACCCCAGTTCGTAGGCGATTCCTAACAGTGATTCACCACGCAGTATCAATTCCTGTGCCCTATTTACACGAAGTTGTGTGACGTAGGCGTGAGGAGACATCCCCACTTCTTGTTTAAATAACCGAGTAAAATGAAAAGGGCTCAAGTTTACCTCTTTCGCTAGGTCTTCCAGACTAAGTGCGGCCATATAATTATCTTCCATGTATTTCATTATTCGCCTTATATATGGCGATGTTACCTGAAAACGCAGAAGAACATTCTTGGATATTTCGGAGAGCATCGTCTCTGAAAGTGACCTCATGGCGTTGATTTTGTCTGTATCGCCGCTTTCAATGTTTCTCTGCTCGCGAACAAACTTTTCCCAAAGGCTTTTATCCGATATTTTTGAGATAGTGTTTTCTGCATCTTTTATCTTTGCGAGAACAGAATAATCAAGGAGACTCTCGTTTATCGTTGCCGTCCTGTAGTAACAAGCGTCGTTGATATGGGCCAGGTCGACCATATGGGGTATGTTATGGCCGATGATCAATATTTCTCCGGGGTGCAGGATCAAGGTGCCTCCATGGAATGAGATCGGCAGGCTCCCATCTTCCAGAGCGCTCATCGTAAAGGTATTATGAAAATGAGGTTTGGGAATACTTGATATCTGTAAGTCATTTGCAGACATCGCAGCCAGAAAACGCATCTCGTCACTAAGACGTGATTTCCAGTAACGTTTAACGATTTTTTTTACTTGGACGGAACGTTTCCCAGCCATCTATATCCCCCCATACATTGAATTCCCGTGAAATAACAATGAGCATTTAGGTCCCGTAATAATATCACAGAACCTAAATGCGCTTATCGTCCGCCTATTTAGCCTCCTCAAGCAGTGAATGGAGAGCTTTCATAACAGTTGTTTTACGTGCCTCATATTCGGCCTTGGGGTTTGCATCTGGTGGTGCGAGAGGGTGAGGTATGGCGTCGCCGTGTATGATCCTGTTGCTTCCAAATGTGTGTGCTATTGGGTCGATTGCCGTAACATGTGCGCAGGGGATTCCCGAACGTTCGACTTCCTTGGTGATCGCTGCTCCGCAACGTGTGCAGGATCCTCAAGTTGAGACCATGATTGCAGCGTCGACTCCCGCCTTATTCAGCATTTCCGCAATTGCTCGCCCAAAGGCTTCGCCATTCAGCAGGGAAGCTCCTGTGCCGGAGGTGCTGTAGAATAATTCGTGGACTTTGCCGATTTTTCCATTCTTTTCCAGGTCTCTTAAAATGTCAAGCGGTACGATCCGGTTGGGATTTTCATAAGCAAAGCTGGTATCATATCCCCCGTGGACGGAGATTATCTTGCCTTTTTCAAGAGCATCAAGCCCTTTCATTGAGTATACGCCAAATTTTGTCGCCGCGGAGCCCTCTATGTGGTCGGGGTTTCCCGCCGGGACCATCCCGCCGGTCGTGAGCAGCGCGATGGTTGCTTTACTCATATCTTTGACGCTGGGAGCGGCTTCTACCTTCTCTGGAATTGGCTGTATATACTCGGAGGCGAATTCCCTGCCGGCTATTTTGTGGAGAAGCATTTCTACGGCACGTTTGCCGCCGCATTCCTTTAAATGGAAATTTTTTCTGAAACCTCTATGGAAATAGCCATTTTCATCGGCGCCGCTTATTGGTTCTTCGTGGAGAAGCTTTTTAGCCAAACGCACCATTTTCTCTAAAGCGTTTTTCATGTCACGCGCTGAGTCGCCTGTCTTTATGATAAAGACGTCCCTGCGGAACATCTCCACTGCGGGGCTTTCGACGTTCATGCCGGCAACGCCGGGGATGCCTAGGACCTTGGCTGCCTCTTTGATGATGTTCCCGCAGGCAAGACCGTAGCGTCCTGCATAAAACGAGGGCCCGGCTATGACGATGTCCGGCCGGTATTCTTCAAGAACGGCGTCAAACTTCTCCAAGACTTGTCCGGTATGGGTGGCAAAATAGTTATCTCCGCAGATGAAGGTGGCCACCACCTCCGCCTCGCCTCGAAAAAGATTATTGATCTGTAGTCCTGGGCCCACCGCGCCTTTTTTAATCTCGGGCTCGTAGTCTGCCGTCTCCTCCCCGCCGACACCGGCGAAGAACTGATTTATATAATGTAGTATTTTATATGTCATTGTATAGACACCTCCTTACATCCATTTGGCTGAGAGATTGCAAAGCCCGGCCTGAGCACAGGAACCGGTAACGTGAATCATCTCCGTATAGAAGTAATCGGGATCTTCCGGCTGATGGTCTATCGACACATGAAGTATCTCCAAGCTGGCTTCGTTGCCGATGAAGGTATCCATTTTTTGTGGGATAGCCAATAATTCATGGGTGTTTCCCACACTTACCATTGCGTTACACTCTTTGACCCAATCTGCCAACCCTGGACTCTTGCCGTCCCTGCCCCCGAGCTCATCGGAAATGATGACCGTTTTGATCCCTGCATTCTCAAGGTTTTTCACATTCAGCATGATGTCCTCATCGGGGTTTCCATGTCCTTCCGTGACAAGTACCGCCCCGTTGGCCCCGAGCATTTTCGCGAGTTTTGTCGTAAAAAGAGAGTTGCGGATTTTGCCGGGCAGAGTCAGGACTTCGTTATGCGCGATAACGCCGAGAAAACGCACGTCTTTGCCGTGACGCCTGTAGAATTCTTCGATCACTGGCGCGTTTTGTATTTCGTACATATACTGTTTATCCGAACATACGGTATTGTGCGATCCAACAAAAGATACAAGCGCGCCGTCTAAAATCTCGTTGGGGTGAAGTATCGTCGGTATCATGGTTGCCCCGGCAAGTTGTCCATAAATATAGAAGTCTTTTATAAGCGGGTTCTGCGCCAGCATCTGCATCACATATACTACGCCTGGCAGCGAGGGATCCGTTTCTGGCGTCTCGTAAACTGTTGTCTCATCGGGATTAATGTCTTTACAATGTTCGGCGAGATAAACGGCAAGGCGGAGGCCGGCTAGCTTACAGGCGTCGTCTACAGCCTGTGTGTCGTTTTTTTGCGCCTCCTCGTTTACCTGTACGTTCATCACGACGTTATACAAAACGGAGAAAGGACAGTATTCGGCGGCAGGCCCTGTCATATCAATAAATCCGCCGGTGCGGCAAACAGCGTTGGCGTCGTTGCTTTCCGTTACAACGACAGCCGCACCTTTAAGAGCCAGCGTTTCGCCTATGCCGGCTTGCCTAAGTTCTCCGACAAATCCGGGGAACATAGCCCCCTCTTCGCCAATCTTACACCGTGGTTCGATCACATCTTTCACTGGCATGATGCGGATGCTCTCGCCAGGACGCGCGATGTGAAGGGTGATATTTTCAATATAGGGGTGAGTCCCGCAGGCTACGACAGCCTCTATGGGGTTTATGTACAAGACGTTGTTGATCACCGTCGTTTTTTTGCCCCACTCGAGCCCCTTAATATTAAGGGTCTTAAAATCAAGTCTCAAAACATTCCCTCCTTTGATTATGATCGCTGTAGGTCTGTATCCGGCCGATACGACACATATTAAAGATTATGAAAGAATGATAAGGTAATTTTTTTAGATAATCTTGAATAATTTTGCTGTTAGTTTTTTTGTGGCTAAAATGAAATAGAAAAATACAGCAAAATAATTCAATACATTATATCAGTTCAAAAATAACATAATTTCCAACAAAGGGCCGTTGGCTTTTTATGAGATGTATTGATATCCACGCGAGGTGAAATAAAATGAAGATAGGAAAGCTGGTGGCTGTTGTCGATTCCCATACTTGCGGCGAACCGACACGTATCGTGATCGGCGGTGCTCCGGTACTCAAAGGGCGCAGCATGGCGGATAAATGGAACGATTTCCGAGAAAACCACAACGACTTCCGGCGTTTTATCATGATGGAGCCCCGCGGCCACGCTGACATGTTTGGGGCGGTTATGGTGCCCCCTACAGTGGAGGCGGCTGATACGGGGGTTGTGTTTTGCGATACCGGGGGGAGTGTTTCAATGTGCGGGCATGGTTCCATCGGCCTGGCTTCCGCAATGGTAAATTTGAAGATGGTACCGGTAAAGGAGCCTGTTACGGAGGTTGTACTTGATACGCCCGCCGGCTTGGTAACGATATCTGTGGACGTCGAAGATGGAGAGGCTGTCGGGGCCACCCTTCGCAATGTCCCCTCCTTTGTTTATGCTGCTGGCCGCTCTCTTTATGTACCGTCGCTTGCTCGAAAGATTAAGGTCGATATCTGCTTTGGCGGCAGTTTTTTCGCTATTGTTGAGGCGAAAGATTTAGGTTTCAAGCTAGTTCCCTCTGAAGCGGAGGCAATGAGTAGACTGGGGATGGAGATACTTGAAGAGGCGAACAGACAAATTAAAGTTCAGCACCCGTTGATTCCGCAAAACAACAAGATCTTGTTGGTGGAATTTGGCGTTCATAGAGATGGTGAAAATGCCAAGAACTGCGTGGTATTTGGCGCGTCAAATGTGGACCGTTCCCCGTGCGGGACCGGGACGTCTGCAAAGATGGCTCTCTTAGCGGCACAGGAAAAGCTTAAAGCCCATGAAATTTTTAAACACGAAAGCATAATAGGCACTGTTTTTAATAGCCATTACACCGAGAAGACTAAGGTCGGCGAGTTTGACGCCATTATCCCCTATGTGAAAGGCGAGGCCAATATCACCGGATTTAGCTGGCTTATAGAACAAAGTCGGGATCAGTTGCTGCCGGGATTTTTGTTGAACTGATTAAGATATGAGCGTCATTTCGCCATACCCCCGGGCAGCGGCTGCCTCCCGGGGGTGTTTATTGTTCATTGCTTAGTTTGGCCTATTTCAAAAATTTCTCCGATGGCCCCTGCGATCTGCCGGTTTTCTTCCGGTAATCCCACGGAGATGCGCATGGCAGGCTCGCCGCGCAGCGAGAGGCTGCGCACGGCGATGCCTTTTTGGGCGAAGGCGGCGGCGAGAGGGTCATATCTGTCTTTGGGAAATATCAGTACGAAGTTGGCCTGCGAAGGGGTGTGCTCCACGCCGCCGCGATTCAGCAGGGTGCAGAGGCTGCCGCGTTCCCGGGCGACGAGGCGGCGCGTTTTTTCGATATATCCAGCTTCGTCCAGCGCCGCGCAGGCTCCGGCTTCGGCTGCGGCGGTGACGCAGTAGGGCTCGCGCACCCGATAGAGGTAGTCGAGCAGCGCCGGGTCTCCCGCCGCCCAGCCGACGCGCAGCCCCGCGAGGGCGAATATCTTTGAGAAGGTGCGGCAGACGATGAGGTTGGGGAATTCTTCGAGAAGCCTGAACGATGCCGTGCTGTCCGCCTCTGCGAAGTCGACATAGGCCTCGTCCAGGATCACGGCGACCCGGCGGGGGATTTTTTTCAGCATCGCGCGCACGGCGCCGATCTCCGCGAGCGTGCCGGTGGGGTTGTTTGGGTTGCAGAAAAAGAGCATCTTCGTCGCGGGACTCACGGCGGCGGCGAAGTCTTCCGGACGCTGTTCATACGCGCGGCCCAGCGGCACCTTTTTTACCCCCGCTCCGGCGATGCGCGCCGTATCGGCGTAGACGCTGAAGGTACATTCGCCGCAGACGACCTCGTCTCCGGGGTCCAAAAAGGCGCGCCCGAGCATCGTAAAGAACCCGTCGAGGCCGTTTGCGGTGATTATCTGCGCCGGCGTGAGGGCGAAGCGTGCGGCGAGTTTTTCACGCAGCGCGGTGTTCCTGCTGTCGGGGTAACGGTTGCCCTCCGTCAGCGCTCGGCGCATCGCCGCGAGGACTGACGGAGGCAGCCCTTCGTTGTTTTCGTTTGCCGATACGCGGATCTTAGCCTCTGTGCTTACCGTGGCGTCGTACGGTTCGAGAGCGCGGATCGCCGGGCGGGCCATTGCGCGAAAAAGCTCTTCTTTTTCCTGCATGATGTTTTCTCCTTTATCTAAGCCTTTAGAGTGGCGAGCGCCGCGCGCACGGCCTCCTCCGTGGTGTCGTAGCGGAACTCGGCTTCGGGCAGCAGCGGGCCGACCGCCGCGAAGCTCCCTCTGCCGAAGGCCGCCTGCGCCTGCATGTCGCTTGCGGTGTCGCCGAA
This sequence comes from uncultured Cloacibacillus sp., assembly GCA_934511335.1. Taxonomy (GTDB): domain Bacteria; phylum Synergistota; class Synergistia; order Synergistales; family Synergistaceae; genus Cloacibacillus. The sequence goes on from CAKSWL010000027.1 coordinate 9,002, forward strand.
GAAGACGGGCGAGGCGGAGCCGAGGCGGCGGCACAGTATTTCCAGCCCCTCGGGCGACGGCTTCGTGACGCCGCTGTCGGAATTTATGATCAGATCGTCGGGGAAGTCCTCCCAGCCTAGGCTCTCTTTTGCCAGCGCCCATTCGAGGTCGTTGCGCCCTGAGTATATCGCCACCGGCAGCTCGAGCGCCTTCCAGTGTTCCCGTAGCAGCGGTTTTTCGAGCAGTTGCAGGCCGCAGCCCCTTCCGCCGTAAAGCTCGGCGCAGAGCTCGCGCACCTCCGGGCGCGGAACGATGGCGCCGTACCTGGCCGCGACCCATGCGGTGAGGGGGGCGCGGCAGCTTTCCAGCTCAAAGAGCAGCTTTTCAGGAGAGGGCAGCGCCCGCGAAAGAAGCTTTTCGCCGCTGGCCGCAGCCATGGATAGAAGCGTCCATGCGATGTCGTAGTCGTCGTTGAAGGCGCCGTGGCGCTTCAGCACGCGCTCGTGCCCCTCGTGGTAGCCGGGTGCGTCGGACCTGCCGCCGCAAAATCGCTCCCAGCCGGTGAAGACCGCCCGGCGTATCACCTCGGGAAATGACCGGGTGACGTCGAGCAACACGCCGTCGATGTCAAATATGAGGGCGTCGGCCCTAAAATCTTTATTCATCACGCGCTGATCCCTCCAAGTTATTTTTTCCGCCGCCAGGCGCGTCTGCGGGATGAAAACTTTTTCCTGCGTCGGCAGCTGGCTCCTGCTTGCTGTGTTTTTGCCAATTTCCGATGTTTCATATTTGCAAAAGCGGCAAACGAGTGCTATTATATATCCCGCTTATGAAATTATCAAGCTATCACTTTAGCTAAGTAAAATGATAGCAAAAATATTAAAGGGATGAAGAATATGAACAGGAATCCGAAGGGGTGTAATAATATTGGCGGGCAGATCGCGGCCAATATGGAGTATTGCAGAGGCGCGGCGATGCATCTCTTTTCTCTTTACGGATACCATCCGTTCAGCCCCGCGGAGTTTCAGCTTGTGGAAGACGTTTGGAGCAAGATCGCGCCGGCGCGTGCGCGGAGGCTCATTCCTCTGATGTCGCCGCTCGGCGAACCCTGCGTGCTGCGCGGCGACCTGACGCTCTCGGCGGTCGCCTATCTCGCGAGCCATCACACGCGGAACGAGCGGCCGCTGCGTCTCTCCTATGCGGACCGCGTCTTTGCCGTGCCGCAGCCGCCGAAGGGCAATCTGGAGGAAAACCAGGTCGGCGTCGAGCTTATAGGCTGGGAGGACACGGGGGCCGACGCGGAGACGGCGGCGCTGCTGATGCGCACTCTGGATCTGCTCAGTATCGAAAGGTCGGCGCTTGTGTTGGGCGACGTATCCGTCCTTTCGGCGATTTTACGCGGGCTGCCAGCACGGGGCGCGGCAGAACTCATCGAGGCCTTGCAGGAGCGGGCCTATACAAAATATAACACGATCCTGTCGGAGCTTGGGCTTCCGGAGAAAAAGGCGCGGCTACTCGGGCGGCTGCCGTCGCTCAAAGGCGACGTTTCAGTGATCGGTGAGGCGATGGGGCTTCTGGCGGCGGACGCCTCCGCCTGCGAAGGGGACGAGGCCGCCGGCGCCGGATGCTGCCGGCCCGCATCCTTGGATGGCCCCGGGGCGCTTTTGCCGCTCAAACGTCTCTGCGACAGCCTCTGCAAGCTTGGCTACGCGGAGCGGCTGCGCGTAGATTTGAGCTTTGTGCGCGACCTCGGCTACTACAGCGGTCCGATATATAACGCCTACTCGTCGGTCGACGGGGTCCTGCTCGGCGGCGGCGGGCGTTACGACGGCCTGCTTGCCAAAGAGAGGATCGAGGGTCAGGCGGCGGGATTTGCGCTCAATCTGAAAGAGCTGGCCGCGCACTGCGCCTCTCCCGCGCCCGCGCCGCTGATGATGCTCTGGGGCGGCGCGAGCGACAACGCGGAGGCGCTGCGCTATGCCGACGCTCTTTCAAGAAAAAATACCGCCTTTGAGCTGAGCTGGACCAATAATAGGGAAGAATCGCTTTCGACGGCCTCTCTGCGCGGATATAAATGGTGGATAGACTTGGGCGGCAGAAGGGTGACTCAGCTCCCCGGCGGCCGAGAGATATCATTGAACGAGTTTGAATCGGAGGTACTGTCATGCTGACATTCGCACTTCCCACGGGCCGTTCCCTCGACAGCTGCGTGGATATTCTGGAACGGGCGGGGCTGCCCACCGGGAGACTGAAAAACGCGGGGCGCAACTTGGTGATCGAGGAGGCGAGCTTCCGTTATCTGCTATCAAAACCCTCCGACGTCCCCGCGATGGTTCACTACGGGGCGGCCGACCTGGCGCTTGCGGGAAACGATGTGATAGAAGAGGCCGGTATCGCGCTGACTGAGATCCTTGATACCGGCAGGGGCCGCTGTGTGATGGCCGTCGCTGGCCCCAAAGAGATGGCGGAAAAGTTTTGCGGCCACGCCTCGGGGCTGATGGGGCTTAAAGTCGCGACGAAATACACCCGCCTTGCGGAGAAGACCTTCGCGGAATGGGGGATCCAGATAAAGCTGCTCAAACTTAACGGGTCTGTAGAGCTGGCTCCCGCGCTGGGGCTGGCCGACTGCATCTTCGACGTCGTACAGACGGGGGGCACGCTGAAAGCCAACGGCCTTCGCGTCATCAAAGAGACGATGCCCGTCTCGCTGCGCCTTGTCGCGGGGATCTCCTCCGTGCAGCTCCGCTGGAACGCGCTCTTCTGCGTGGTGGACGCGATCGGCGCGGTCGTGAGGGCGGCGTGATGGAGACGAAAATAGTACGGAATACTAAAGAGACGCAGATCGAGCTCGCGCTGAGCGGCGAAAGCCGGCAGCGCACGCTCGACATCGGCTGCGGCTTCCTTGCGCACATGCTTGACCTGCTCTGCCATCGCGCGGCGCTGGGGATAACGGTCGCGGCGCGCGGCGACGTCGAGGTGGACTATCATCACCTTGCGGAGGACCTCGGCATCGCGCTGGGACAGGCGCTGCGGAAGCTGGCCGCCGCCGCGCCGATACGCCGCTACGGCTCCGTACTGCTGCCGATGGACGGTTCGCTCGCTCGCGTCGCGCTTGATTTCAGCGGCCGCGGCGGGCTCTGGTGGCGGGGAGCGTTCCCCTCGCAGAAATGCGGCGATTTTGACATGGAACTGGTCCCGGAATTCTTCGCGGGCTTGGCGCGCGAGGCGGGGCTGACCCTTCACATCGCGCTGCTTGAGACGGACAATTCGCACCACGCCGCCGAGGCGGCCTTCAAGGGAGTAGGGCTGGCGCTGAGGGAGGCGCTTGCCCCTGCCTCGGTCGATCCCAGCACAAAGGGGCTGTGGCTATGATCATCCTGCCGGCGATAGACCTCTACGGCGGCAAAGTCGTGCGCCTCACGCAGGGCGACTATGCGCGCCGGCGCGATTACATGCTCTCGCCGCTTGACGCTGCGAAGAGCTTTAAAGACGCAGGCTGCCCCTATATCCACATCGTCGACCTCGAAGGGGCGCAGGCGGGGGAGCCGCGGCACCTGAACGTCCTTGCGGAGATCGCCGCCCTCGGGCTCTTCGTGCAGTACGGCGGCGGCTTGCGCAGCGTCGGGGCGGTCGCCGGCGCTTTATCGGCGGGAGCGGGGCGCGTAATGGCGGGCAGCCTCATATTTAAGGATATGGAGCGGGCCTCCGCGCTCAGCGCGCGTTTTGGAGAGAGGATAATGGCGGCCGTTGATATAAAAGGCGGAAAAGTCGTCCATTCAGGATGGCTCGAAAGTACGGAACTAAGCGCTGCCGAAGCGATGTCCGGGCTTTCGGAGATGGGTTTTTCCTCATTTCTTGTTACCCAGACGGAGCGCGACGGAATGATGTCAGGCACGGAGGCCTCCGTATACGAAGCGCTGACTGCGCGCGGACGCTTTCTCGCCGCGGCGGGCGGCGTGACGGACCTCCACGACATCCGCGCGCTTGCGGCGGCCGGGGTCGACGCGGCCGTGATCGGAAAAAGCCTGTACGAGGGCGGCATAACGCTTGCGGAGGCTCTGGCGGCCTGCGCTGAATGATAATAAAAGAGGGAAATATAAATGACAAAAATAGACCTTTCATTGATAAAGTTTGACGACAAAGGACTTGTTCCCGTCGTCGTGCAGGACGCCGTTACCGCCGAAGTGCTGATGACCGCCTGGGCGAACGCCGAAGCGCTCGATAAGACCGCGGAGTGTGGCGAGCTGGTCTTTTGGAGCCGTTCGCGCGGCGAGCTCTGGCATAAGGGCGAGAGCAGCGGCAGTCGGATGCGCCTGCGCGAGCTGCGTATCGACTGCGACGGCGACACCCTGCTTGCGCTCGTCGAACCGGCGGGCCCCGCCTGTCACACGGGAGAGCGAAGCTGCTTCTACCGCCGCCTCTGCGGTGAGGCGGATGCGACGGAGGCCACCTTTCTTGGGAGGCTCTGGCGGCGCCTGAACGTCAGAAAAAACGACGACCCGAAAGAGAGCTATACGGCGCGCCTTCTCCAGTCGGGGCTTTCGCGCGTGGCTCAGAAAGTGGGAGAAGAGGGCGTTGAAACGGCGCTTGCCTGCGCGACGAGGGACCGCGGCGGATTTTGCTATGAGGCGGCGGACCTCCTCTACCATCTGTTGGTCGCCTGCATCGCGGCGGAGGTGCCCTTCGACGAGGTGCTGCGCGAGCTGGCCTCCCGCGATCAGGGAGCGAAAAAATCATGATCGCGATCGTCGACTACGGCGCGGGAAACCTGAAAAGCGTTAAAAACGCTCTCGACCACCTCGGCGCCGTGAACATGCGAGCCTCCACGGCGGAAGATATCCTGCTCGCCGACGCAGTGATACTGCCCGGCGTGGGAGAATTCGGCACCGCGGCCGCCGAACTGGAAAAGCGCGGCCTTAAAGAGGCGGTCAGAGAGGCGGCGAAAAACGGCAAGCCGCTGCTGGGAATCTGCCTCGGCATGCAGCTTCTCTTTGAGTCGAGCGAGGAGAGCCCGCGGGCGGAGGGGCTGGCCCTCCTTCAAGGACAGGTGCGGCGCTTCCCTCCGGATATGGGGCTCAAAATACCGCACATGGGATGGAACTCCATCACGCCGCTGAAAGAAAGCCGGCTGCTAGCGGGGCTGCCGCGCGGGCCCTATATGTACTTCGTGCACTCATTCTACGTGAAGGCGGCGCGCCCCGACGTGAGCGCCATCGCGGAATACGGCGTCATCTTCGACGCGGCGGCCGAGCGGGGCGGCATCTTCGGATGCCAATTCCATCCCGAAAAGAGCGGCGCGGCGGGGCTGACGATATTAAAAAATTTCATCGAACTCACGAAGGGATAATAAATAAAATGTTTGCTAAGAGAATAATACCATGCCTGGATATAAAAGATGGACGGGTCGTTAAAGGGGTGAACTTCGTCGGGCTGCGCGACGCGGGCGATCCTGTGGAGTGCGCGAAAGCCTATGAAAAGGCGGGAGCCGACGAAATCGTCCTCCTCGACATCACGGCCACCAGCGACGACAGAAAGACCGTTGTGGACCTTGTGCGCCGCGTCGCCGCCGAAGTATTCATCCCCGTCAC
>CAKSWL010000028.1 GCA_934511335.1 uncultured Cloacibacillus sp.
GCTCTCATCATCAATCAAGCGGTCCCCGGGACCAACGCCGCCGTAGACAAGCTCCTTGAAACTAGAAAAGATGTTTTCATCGTATACGCCACCCCGCAGGAGAACCCGCCGGACGTCGCGGCCCGCGCCCAGCTCATCATTCAGCCTGACGAACTCGGCATGGGAGACGCGATCCCCGTCCAGGCCAAGAAACTCGGAGCGAAGACTTTCGTACACTATTCTTTCCCAAGGCATATGTCACAGGTTCTGCTCTCTTCGCGCAGAGAGCTGATGAGGAAGAAGTGCGCTGAGATCGGGCTTCAGTTCGTAGACGCGACGGCTCCCGACCCCACCGGAGACTCCGGCCTTCCCGGAGCTCAGCAGTTTATTCTTGAAGACGTCCCCAAGATGGTAGCCAAGTACGGCAAAGATACGGCGTTCTTCTCCACTAACTGCGCGATGCAGATCCCGCTCATCAAAGCCGTCGTCGACGCCAAGGCGATTTACCCGCAGCCCTGCTGCCCGTCGCCATACCATGGATTCCCCACCGCGCTCGGCATCCAGTCCAACACCGAAAAACAGGGCAACCTGCAGCACGTCATCGACGAAACAAGGAAGATCCTCAAGCAGAAGGGCCTCTCCGGCAGACTTTCAACATGGCCCGTCCCCGTGGCGATGATGGCGACCGTCGCCGGTACGGAATATGCGATGAAGGTCATCGACGAAGAAGTTCCGTTCGACAAGCTGAACGTTCCCGTTCTGGAAAAGTGCATGGCCGATTACGCGAAGGTCAAGGTCACGACCAACCCCTACGTAGACGAAGCGGGCAAGAAATATCCGACATACCTCTTCGTGCTGATTGACTTCCTCACATATTGATTTTTGTGTGAGGCAGGAGCAAGACAATTCAAGATTTTGATCCGAAGCCGCAAAGAGAATTCGCAGGATCCGATTCCTGCGGATTCTTTTTGTCCGCGAGGCCGCCGCAAAGGCGGCGCGAGATTTTTAACGATCCGAGGGGATCAACTTTACGGGTAAAATAGAAATAGGGGGAAATGCTGTTGAGCGAAAACCTTCTTTGTTTTCGTAACGTATCGAAAAACTATTACGGGAACAATGTCCTGTCAAACGTTAATTTCGATGTGCGCAAGGGCGAGATACACGCTCTCATTGGAGAAAATGGGGCGGGTAAGTCTACCCTGATGAACATTCTTTTCGGAATGCCCGTCATCCACACGACGGGGGGATACGAGGGCGAGGTACTCATCGACGGAAAAACGACCGACATAAAATCGCCGCACGCGGCGATGGAAGCCGGCATCGGCATGGTGCATCAGGAATTTATGCTTATCCCCCAGTACACGATCGCCGAAAATATAAAACTGAACAGGGAGATAACGTCGCCGAACGTAGTATCGAGGCTCCTCGGCAAGAGGCTGGAAACCATCGATATGGCGAAAATGAACGCCGACGCGCGCAGAGCCCTGGATAAACTTGATATGAATATCGAGGCTTATACTACCGTCGCGGGACTTCCGGTAGGCCACATGGAGTTTATAGAGATAGCAAGGGAGATCGACAAGACGGGGATCAAAATCCTGGTCTTCGACGAACCGACGGCCGTCCTTACCGAAACCGAGGCAAAAAATCTGCTTGCAGCCATAAAGAGGCTCGCGGGGATGGGGATCGGGATCATCTTCATCAGCCACCGGCTTGACGAGATAGTCAGCGTCGCCGACCGGGTCACCATCCTCCGCGACGGCGAGCATGTGGCGACGAAAGACATCGCAGACACAAGCGCGGCCGAGATCGCCGCGCTGATGATCGGCAGAAAGGTCTCCATTGAACGCGGCGGCCTATCGCGGAAGAGTATCTCCGACGAAGTAGAACTGCGCATCGAAGATCTGCACGTGGCAATGCCCGGGGAACGCGTCCGCGGCATCAGCCTTGATATCAAAAAGGGCGAGATCGTCGGCATCGGCGGCCTCGCCGGCCAGGGCAAGCTGGGTATCGCAAACGGCATCATGGGCACCTACCCAACCAGGGGCAAGGTGACCTTTAAGGGCAAAGAGCTCAGGCTGAACACCCCGCACGCCACCATAGAATCAGGAATAGCCTTCGTCAGTGAGGACCGCAAGGGCGTCGGCCTCCTGCTCAACGAATCAATTGAGCTCAACATCGCCTTTACGGCTATGCAGATAAAAGGTCGGTTCATGACCAAAATAGCCGGCATGGCCTTTCAGAACGACCGCGAGATGAGGGAGCACGCGCTGAAGATGATCAAGGAGCTCGACATACGCTGCGAATCGCCGCTGCAGCATACGGGAAGCCTCAGCGGCGGCAATCAGCAAAAGGTCTGCGTCGCCCGCGCGCTGACGCAGGAGCCAAGCTTTCTCTTCGTCTCCGAGCCGACGCGCGGAATAGACATCGGCGCGAAAAAGCTCATCCTCGACCTGCTGCTCAAGCTCAACGAGGAGTTCGGCATGACGATAGTGATGACCTCCTCCGAATTGGCGGAGCTCCGCAGCATCTGTGACCGGATCGTGATCATCTGCGAAGGAAAGGTCGGAGGAGTGCTGCCGCCAGACGCTACGGACGCGGAATTCGGACTTCTTATGTCCGGCAGCAAGGTAAACACTGCTGAAAGGAGTCATGCAAATGCCTGAGACAAATGAGAGCACACTTATGTACAAGGTAAAAGACGTCGCAAGCACCATTGGAATGCCGACGATGATCATCGCCGCCTTCTGGGTGCTTACCATCGTGGGCGGCTGCGTCGTCGGCATCTCGATGTCGGCGCTCATATCCGACACGGTAAAGCGCGCCGGCATGAATGGGATCCTGGTCCTCGCGATGGTCCCCGCCATCCAGTCCGGAACGGGGCCTAACTTCGCCCTGCCGATAGGCATCGTCTGCGGGCTCTTCGCGATGGTCTGCTCGATAGAGGCCGGCGCCTCGGGATACGCCTGGATCCTGCTCTCCTTCGCGATAACCATTCCGCTGGCGATGGTCGTAGGCTACGGCTACGGAAAATTGATGAACGCCGTCAAAGGCTCCGAAATGACGATCGCGACATACACGGGATTTTCCGTCGTCGCCCTCATGTGCCTAGCCTGGCTCATGCTCCCTTTCAAAAACCCCAAGATGGGCTGGTTCATCGGCAAGGGACTGCGTGAGACGATACAGCTGGACGCCGTGGGCGCGGCGCAGATACTCAACAACATTCTGGCCTTCAAGATCGGCGACATCATCATCCCTACAGGGCTGTTGCTGTTCTTCGGCTTCTTCTGCGTTCTGGTCTGGCTATTTTTCCGCTCAAAGATGGGGATCGCCATCTCGGCGGGCGGGATCAATCCAAAATTCGCCCAGGCCACAGGGCTTGACATCGACCGGAACAGAGTTTATGCGAATATCCTCTCCACCGTTCTCGGAGCGATCGGGATCATCGTCTACTCCCAGAGCTTCGGCTACGCGCAGCTTTACACCGCGCCGCTGATGATGGCCTTTCCAGCCGTCGCCGCGGTGCTTATCGGAGGGGCGACCGCCTCGCGTGCTAAGGTCTCGCACGTCATCATCGGCGTCTTCCTCTTTCAGGGGCTGCTGACGACGGCGCTTCCCGTGGCGAATGAAATATTCGCGGGGACCGACCTCTCAGAGATCATGAGAATGATCATTCAGAACGGCATCATCCTCTACGCGCTGACGCAGGTCAAAGGAGGTGCGAAGTAATGGGAGAAATGCTCAGGGCCCAGACTGAAAATAAAAGCGCCAGACAATGGCTGCTGGACAATATCGTCACGCTGATATTCGTCGCCTTCACGCTCTTTGGCTTCTTCGTTTCGGAGAACGTCTCGCTGCCCTTCTTCCTTTCCGAACTCTCAAGCCGCATATTCCGCAACTCATTCCTCGTCCTCTCGCTGATTATACCGGTGCTTGCGGGGCTGGGGCTCAACTTCGGAATCGTCATCGGCGCGATGTCGGGGCAAATTGCGATATCGATCATCAGATATTTTGAACTGGGCGGCATCCCGGGACTGCTCTACTCCTTTGTGATCGCCTTCTTCGTGGCGGCGCTCTGCGGGTACTTTACCGGACTTCTCTATAACAAGACCAGAGGCCAGGAGATGATCGCGAGCCTCATCGTCGGCTATTTTGCAAACGGAGTCTATCAGTTCCTCTTCCTCTTCGTCGTCGGCGTAATCATCGCCGTTCCCGCGACCCACCCGATGATCAAGCCGGACGGCATCGGCATCCGTATGACGGTCGACCTCGTGCCCGTCAAAAACGGCGGCCTAAAGTACGCTCTTGACGATATCTGGACGATCCCCTTCGTCCACGCGCTGCTGATCATAGCCGCCGGCATCATCATCTTCACCGCCGTCCGCTGGTGGCTCAACAACAAGAGAGGCGAAAACTACAAGAACGACAGAAGCGGTCTCATCAGCAACTTCACGCTCGGGGTCGTGCTGGCCGCCATCTCGATCTATACGATTGCCGTGGGATCGCCGCTGATGATGGTCCGCCGCGTACCGGTCGTCACGGGGCTGCTGATCGTCGCGCTCTGCGTCTTCACCGCTCTGATCACGAAGACGAAACTCGGACAGGACTTCCGCTCCGCCGGATTCAGCCAGCACGTTTCGCAGGTCTCCGGCATAAACGTCGACCAGACTAGAATCATCGCGACGATGATCTCGACCGTCCTTGCCGCTTGGGGACAGATAATATACCTCCAGAACATGGGGACGCTCAACACCTACAACGCGCACACGCAGATAGGGATGTTCTCCGTCGCCTCGCTGCTCGTCGGCGGCGCCTCCACCTCCAAGGCGAACATCAAAAACGCGATCTTCGGGACGATACTTTTCAACTCGATGTTCATCATGTCTCCCGAGATCGGGCAGTCCCTCTTCGGACAGGCGCTGCTGGGCGAATATTTCAGAACCTTCATGGTCTACGGGGTCATCGGGCTGGCGCTTGGGCTTTACGTCTGGAAAGCGCTCAAGCAGGCAAAAGCGGCGGCGACGGCGGAAGATTAAAAAAGAGCTGAGAAAAAGGCTGATCAATTGAAAATCAGCCGGAATAACAACCAACGCATGTCCTGCCGATTACGAACAGAGAGCCGAAATCTATGATTTCGTGCAAATTTGCCGGTTTGTCTATCAGAATGTACCAGGCGCTGAACGGGCAGCTTTAAAGCGTCGCGCAATGCCTATATCGAACGTCTTGCGCGACGGCAGGGGGCTGCTAGTTGCGCAAACGGCGCATATGGTCAGCGGTTCCCTAACCACCGCTCTTACCTGTTGCTACAAGAAACCGCGGCGGAGGGCCCGAGAGGCTCTCCGCCGTTTTTGGTCTTTAAATCCTTTGCTGCTCTGAAAAAGGGCAGCGAAAGCCCCGCGGCGGCGAGACGGAGCCTTCGCGCGCAGGCAAAATAAAAGGCTCTCCCGCAAATAATTCGGGAGAGCGCCTTTATCTCAGACGAAAAAGAGCCGGATCTTAGTCGGAAAGCAGCGGCGCCTCTTCGGCGGAAACGGCCTCCGACGGGGTCTCCTCTTCCGCCGATCCGCCATCTTCCTCCGCCTGTTCAAGATGCGGCAGCGGGAGTTCGGCCTCCGCGGCGCCCTCGACGATTGCGGGCAGCGAATACATCACGCTTGAGACGATCCCCAGGCTGAGGCTGCGTTCCACAGTTTTAATGACCTCTTCGGTATCTTCGTTGATGACCGAGATCTTTATCGTGTGGCTCGGCCCTTGAAGCTTCACAACATCGCGGTCGTCCGCGTAGAATTCCAGCGTTTTTTCCTCGTCGCCGTCGACGACCACGTTCATATAGGCGATCTCCTGATACTCGCGCCCTCCGATCGTGGCGGTCTTGTTGTCTAGCAGCACCTCATGTTCCTTGCCGGTATAGAAAAGGACGAAGCAAAGAAGGATCAGGAGCGCGACCAGCGAAAGGCGTATGACCAATCTTTTTTTATTGATATTGTGCGTCGTCATGGCTATTCTCCTCTCAGGCTTCTTCTGGCCTCGATCTTATCGCGCTGGCGCTTCCAGGCGTGGAGCACAAGGGCCAGGGCGATGATGCCGTAGGAGACGAAGACGCGGAAGTATTCCCCAAGCTGCGCCTGTCCGATAAGCTCCTTGCCCGCCATCGGAGAGACTACGAACATCAGATGGAAGAGCACGACGCCGACAAAGACGTTGGTGATCGTCGCGCGGCTGACGGAGGCGCCGCCGATGAGGATGGCGGCGATGGCGAACATGCCGGCCTGGTCATGGCTGTTGTAGGTGTTCATCGTGCCGATGTTCTGCAGGAATATTATCTGTCCAAAGCAGGCGAGCACCGTGGAGATCAGGATGGCGATGATCCTGGTGCGCTCCACGGGGATACCCGCCGATTCCGCGACGGCCATATCCTGCCCTAGTGCGCGCATGTCCTGCCCAAGCTTCGTACGGCGGAACCAGATTATGAAGAGGCAGAAGACGCCGATCAGAATGAAGGTCGCCACCGGCACGTCGATCGTACCGATCTTGAGCGGGATGAGATTGTCAAGGGCGTGACGCAGCCCCGTGAGATTTATCGCGTTGCGAATGCCGTAGCCGCGGGAGAGCACCAGCTGTGGGTTCGATATCGGGATGATATTTCCCATCCCGTAGAGCACGATCAGCTGATAGACGCCGTTGATGAAGAACCCGAGTATATACGAGGTGACCATCTCGCGCCCCTTCGCACGGTTAAGGACGGCGCCGCATATATAGCCGAGCAGAATGGCGATCGGCATTCCCACGATCGAGGCGAGCAGCATCCCCTGCCAGCCGACCACGGCCCAGTCGGTGACGAATATGAGCCCGATCTGCCCGGCCATCGCGCCGAGGACCATTCCAAAGTTAAGTCCCATCCCCGCCAGGATCGGGATGAGCAGGGAGAGGACGAGGAATGAGTTTCGCGCCAGGCGCGTCAACATCTCCTGCATCAGGTATGTCGCGGAGAAGCCCGAAAGTGGAATGGCCAGCACGGAGAGCCCGATAAACACGATCGGCACCGCGTAGTCGGCCAGCATATTTCTCAGTTCACGATTTTTGTCAGCCATTAGCGTTTCACCGTCACTTTTCTCGTCAAGGCGTAAAGAATCATACCATTGCTTACGATGATGCGGATGACCTCCGACATATCCGTCTGCATGACGCTGTTGATCACCGAGGGAGTCATCGTCAGTATCCCCTGGAAGAGGAATGTGCCGACGACGACGTTGACCATCGAGGCCTTATTGACGGAGGCGCCGCCCAAAAGGATCGCGGCGACCGCGGGGAAGGCCATGTAAAATGGCCCCATGTAGAGCTGGATGAATCCAAAGCTCTGTTCATAAACGAGGATGCCGAGGGCGCCGAGCACCGTCGAAAGAATGACCGAGATCGTGCGCATCCTGTCGACGTTGATGCCGGAGGCGCGCGCGAATTCAGGGTTCGAACCGACCGCCGTCACCGCCGTCCCCACCTTCGTCCGGAAAAAGGCCCAGACAAGGAAGGCCACAAAGGCAAAGAAGAGGAACATTCCCACCGGCACGTAGAAAAATTCGCCTATCCTGATGTTTATATACTTACTGAGCGCGTTGAGCCAGTAGCCCTCGACGCTGATCGTCGTGCGCAGGCCCGACCCGCCGTAGCCCCAGATCATCGTCGGGCTTGTGTAGGGAAGCAGCAGCCAGGCGATACACATCAGAGCGACCGACGAAAAGCCGACGTAGGTCGCGATCATCATTTCGTCGCCCTTGACGCGGTTCAGCAGCTGCCCGTAGAGCCAACCCAGCACGACGGCTATCGGGATGGCGATCGCCGCAGCGATGAGGAAGCCGACGCTGCCCTTGATTCCGATCTGTATCGAGGTGACGGCGCCTAAAAGCCCCGCGATGATACCGAGCGGCAGCCCGAAGTTCAGGCCGCACCCCGACTGCACCATCGGCACCATCGCCAGAACGAGGATGCCGTTCATGCCGACGCGCACAAGCGTATCGGAGAGAGAGGCGTCTATCCGCACGCCGACGAACGGCGCGGCGATAAAAAGCGCCAGCAGGAAGAGGCCGATGATAATTCGCGGCCATCCCGCGTTTTCAATAAATTCCTGTAATTTGTTCTTCATTTTTGCTCACCTATGTTCCCTTTATCAGTTTACGGCGGCGGTCTCTTCCGCAACGTGGCCGAGCATCAGCAGTCCGAATTCCTCGGCCGGCGCTGACGCCGGCAGTATGCCGGAGACTTTGCCTTCATTTATTATTGCGATGCGGTCACAGACAGAACGCAGCTCCTCAAGCTCGGAGGAGGTCATGATCACCGTCGTCCCCTCCTCTTCGTTGACGCGGCGCAGAGTGTCGAGCACGAGCTTCTTCGCGCCTACGTCGATGCCGCGCGTCGGCTCGGAGACAAACAGGATTTCGGGATTCACCGCAAAGGCCTTCGCAAGACAGACCTTCTGCTGATTGCCTCCCGAAAGCTCGATCGCACGCTGGTTGGGGCCGGTGCAGCGTATCTCAAGGGACTTTATATATTCCCGCGTACACTCTTCGATGGCCTTATCGTCGCGCCACTTGACAAGCCCCCCTGCTAGTTTTTTTATAAACTTCTCCTGCACCTGCATAGCGGTGAAGGTTATATTCCAGTCGATCCCCTCTTCCAGCAAAAGCCCCACGCCCCTGCGGTCCTCAGAGACAAAGGCCATCCCCTCTTTCAGAGAGGCGTCGGGGTCGTTGAGCTTGATCTCTTTCCCGCGCAGGAAGACCTTGCCGCCGGCGGCGTAAAGCCCCATAATGCCGTTGGAGATGCCGACCTTTCCCTGTCCGGCCAAACCTCCAAAGCCGAGGATCTCGCCCTGGCGGACCTCTATGGAGACGTCGCGGACCGTCTCGCCCGGCATGTCGACCCAAAGATGCTCCGTCCGCAGGATAACGCCGCCTATTTTTTTCTCCGCTTTCTTGGCCTTTTCCTCTTGCGGATTGTCGCCCTTCCTGTCCACCATCCACGCGGCGATCTGCCGGACGTTGGTATCCTTCGTGTACGCCTCCTGAATGACGCGCCCGTCGCGCAGAACGATGAGCTTGTCGCAAAGGTCGATGATCTCCTGAAGTCTGTGAGAGATAAATATTATTGAAATGCCCTGTTGGGAAAGCGTTTTGAGGGCCGAGATGAGGACGGTCGCCTCGCTTTCGGCGAGCACCGCCGTCGGCTCGTCGAGCACGAGCAGCCGCGTTTTGCTTCTGTCTATCTCACGGGCGATCTCGGTAAACTGCTTGTGCCCGACCGGCATCTCGCTGATCAGCGTCTCCGGGCTGAGGTCGACGCCGAGCGTTTTGATCGCCTTTTCGGCCCGCTCCCTCATCTCCGGCCTGTTGAGCGTCATCAGCCGTTCTCCGAAAACTTCGACGAGTATATTATATTTTACAGATTCTCTGTTTAAGAGAATGTTTTCCGCAGCAGAAAAACCAGGAATCAGAGAGAACTCCTGGTGGACCATTCCGATGCCGGCCTCAAGGGCGTCGAGAGGATCCTTGAAGCGGACCTCCTGCCCGTCGATTATAATTTTTCCCTCATATCCACCCGTCTCCTGAATGACCGGCATCCCGAAGAGGATATTCATCAAGGTCGATTTTCCCGCGCCATTTTCGCCTACCAGCCCCATTATCTCTCCGGGGCGCAGCGAAAATGTTACATCCTGGAGAACCCGGTTGCCAAAGTACTCCTTGCCGATGTTCTCCATCTTCAAAAGGGGAATTTCCATGGACATACATTTCACCTCTTAATTTAGCCAAATATTTCTTTCTGCCGCCTTACTTTAAATAGACAAAGCATCTCGTATCTTAGTAGTTTTTACGTAAAAGCTCAAGAGAAAAAACTCTGGAGACTCACACGGCATTAAATTTCTATCTTGCCTCAGCTTGATATGCCTCTCGAAGACCTTTGCTTTGGTCACGCCATGCAGCCGCGTCCGAAGACATAGGCATCCTCGTAGACGAGGACTAAATTCTCTTCTCACCTGCTTCGCCATGCCGCAATAGGGACGCCCTTCCGCTCCGGGATCATACTTGTCGCAGCACTTCCAGAGGTTTTTCAGAAATTGCAGAGCTTGGCTTTGCCCTATGTTATGCGCCTGCCGTACTCCGCCGCTGGCGCGCGGATAGTGATTCAGCCGTACAAATAGGGGCGCCTCCCTATACGGCCCCTGCCGCCGGCTGCGGCCGTCTTTTCGGCCTTCCTCATGATCGCGGGCCGATCGCCGGCCTCTTTTCTCCTCTCCTTGACGCGGCGGAAGGCTTCTGTGAAGCTTTCATGATCGTTCCCTTCGGCGTAAAAGGGAAGGTCTCCGAAGGCGTTTGCGCTCTCCCCTTTATAAAGAAGCGGCGTCATCGCAAAGCAACGCCCGTCTTTTGCGGACGGCAGGCAGCGGCCTCCTTCGTCAGGGTGAGCGTCCGGAGCACCGATATATTCGAGGTCCGTGGAGGGGCCGATATAAAGCGCGTCATGCTCCCCGTCCCTCTGCAATCTGCGCCAAACGCTCGACTCTCTCTTTATCATCATAATAGACGGCCGCCTATAGTCGGTTTTGTAAATTTTAGATGTAAATTTCGCCAATCATCCGTACAAAAATACTGATATGCCGAACAACTAAAAAACATCGTGTGTCCGCTCCCGCAACGCATTGTTATATCCAACTTAGTTATATTAAACCTCAAGCGGTATATGTCAAGCGCTTAAATATTTTATGTGCTCATGCTTAAAAAATTATCTTTTTCAAGGCGTCGTTTAAGATTGGGGTTGATATATGAGAGCCTCTTTTATTGACAGCCGTTAGAGTGGTAGACTATAATTTGGCTGTCTGCTGCGGCAGATATGCGCTTCCTCGAGATTGTTTACATAAAAAATAGGTATGCAGTTTCGAAACGCAGCAAAAAAACTTGGGAGGAATCCTTATGAAGAAAGCGATGCTCTTATTGTTTGCCGCGCTGCTTGCGCTCTTTGCAAGCACGACGGCGATGGCAGCCGAGGCGCCGTTCCATATTGGAATCGTCACCGGTACGGTATCACAGAGCGAAGACGACCTCCGCGGAGCCGAGATGATGATCGATAAATACGGCGATGCGGCTAAGGGCGGCATGATCCAGCACCTCACCTACCCCGACAACTTCATGTCGGAGATGGAAACGACGATCTCCCAGATCGCCGGACTCGCCGACGACCCCAAAATGAAGGTCATCGTCGTCAACCAGGCGATCCCGGGGACCGCTGAGGCTTTCCGCCGCGTCAAAGAGAAGAGGAAGGACATCCTCTGCTTCGCCGGCGAAGCGCACGAGGACCCGAACGTCATCACTTCGGTCGCCGACATGGCGATCAACGCCGACTTCGTCTCCCGCGGATACCTCATCATCGACACAGCGAAGAAGCTCGGCTGCAAAACCTTCGTCCACATCTCTTTCCCGCGCCACATGAGCTACGAGACGCTCGGACGCCGCCGCGCGATCATGGAGCAGGCCTGCAAAGACCTCGGCATCAAATTCGTCTTTGAGACGGCTCCCGACCCCACGAGCGACGTAGGCGTGGCCGGCGCCCAGCAGTTCATCCTTGAAAAGACTCCGGCATGGGTCAAGAAGTACGGCAAAGACACCGCCTTCTTCTGCACCAACGACGCCCACACCGAGCCTCTTTTGAAGCAGCTCGCGAAGCACGGCGGCTACTTCATCGAAGCCGACCTTCCCTCGCCGCTCATGGGCTATCCCGGAGCTTTCGGGATCGACCTCACGAAGGAAGCCGGCAACTGGCCCGTCATCCTTAAGAAGGTTGAGAAGAGCGTATCCGACGCCGGAGCGAAGGGCCGCATGGGGACCTGGGCCTACTCCTACGGCTACACCAACAGCGCCGCCTTGGCCGAGTTTGGCAAGCGCATAGTCGAAGGCAAGGCGAAGCTCGGCAGCAAGAAAGACCTCCTCGCCTGCTATGCCGAGTTCACCCCCGGCGCGAAGTGGAACGGACAGAGCTACACCGACCTCGGGACCGGCGTGACCAAGAAGAACATGATGCTCATCTACCAGGATACCTACATCCTCGGCAAGGGCTACATGAAGGCCACCGACATCAAAGTCCCCGAAAAGTATCAGAAGATAAAATTCAGCGGCAAATAAGCCCGTCCACGCTGCAAGCACAAGCACCGAAATCCCCGCGCTGTCCCGCGGGGATTTTTTATGCAAATCATAAGCAATCGTTTGCATAAACCTTTGACAACGCGCCCCTTTATATGTATAGTTAACTTTTAACTGCGGCGGCACAGCCGTGAAAAAATATAAAGCCTTTCGGCTTGAGAAGGGACGTGGGGATAGGGTTGAAAGACAAGATCCAGCTCTATGGATTCAACAACCTGACGAAAACGTTGAGTTTCAACATTTATGACATCTGTTTTGCGAAGACAGACCGAGAAAAGCAGGATTATATCGCCTACATCGACGAGCAGTATAATTCCGAACGTCTTACAAAAATATTGTGCGGCGTCACGGACATTATCGGCGCCTGCGTGCTGAACATCTCCAAACAGGACTACGATCCCCAGGGAGCTAGCGTCACCATCCTCATCTCCGAGGAATCAGTCCCCCCAGCGCAGATCGACGAATCCTGCAACAGGGGACATTGGGCGAAGCAAATCAACGAAGAACGAGAGACCGTAGTCGCCCACCTCGACAAGAGTCACGTGACCGTGCACACCTACCCGGAATTTCATCCCAACAACGACATCAGCTCATTTAGAGTCGATATCGACGTCTCCACCTGCGGAAAGATATCGCCTTTGAACGCGCTCAACTACCTCATCGGCCAATTCGACTCCGACATCATCGCGCTCGACTACCGCATCCGCGGCTTCACGCGCGACATCGACGGTAAGAAGTATTACAAAGACCATGAAATAAATTCAATCCAGAACTATATCGACGAAGCCACCCTGCTCCGCTACGACGCGATAGACGTCAACGTCTATCAGTCGAACATCTTCCATACGAAGATGATGCTGAAGGAGATACGCCTCGCCGATTACCTCTTCAACATCGACCCGCGCGAGCTGCCGCCCGCGGAGCGCCTCGACATCAAAGACCGCATCACGAAAGAGATGCTTGAAATCTACTACGGCATGAACATGTACTAAGGGCAGCGATGAAGGACAGGGCATATAAACTAACGCAGAACAGGGCGCCGCTGCTGGAGGCGCTCACGGAGTATCGGCAGAGCCGCGTCGTCCCCTTCGACGTCCCCGGCCACAAACAGGGGCGCGGCACGCCAGAGCTGACGGAATTCCTCGGCAAGGCCTGCTTATCCGTCGACGTCAACTCAATGAAGCCGCTCGACAACCTGAGCCATCCGACCTCCGTCATCAAAGAGGCCGAGGCGCTGGCCGCCGACGCCTTCGGGGCCGACGACGCCTTCCTCATAATCGGCGGCACCACCGCCGCCGTTCAGGCGATGATCATGAGCGTCTGCAAGCGCGGCGACGCGATTATCATTCCGCGCAACGTCCACAAATCGGCGATCAACGCCCTCATCCTCTGCGGCATCATCCCAATCTATGTCGATCCCGGCATCCATCCGGAACTCGGCATCTCGCTCGGGATGTGCGCCGCGGACGTCGAAGCGGCGATCGCCGCTCATCCGGAGGCAAAGGCCGTCTTCGTCAACAACCCCACCTATTACGGCATCTGCGCCGACCTCAGGCGTATCACGGAGGCGGCGCACCGCGCGGGAATGGCGGCGCTCATCGACGAGGCCCACGGCACGCATTTCTACTTCGGAAACGACATGCCCCTCTCCGCGATGGCGGCGGGAGCCGACATCGCGGCGGTCAGCATGCACAAGACCGGCGGCTCGCTGACGCAGAGTTCGCTGCTGCTTATGAGACGCGGCCGCGTAAACCCCGATTATGTGCGCACGGTGATCAATCTCACGCAGACAACGAGCGCCTCCTACCTCCTCATGAGCTCGCTCGACATCGCGCGCAAAGCGCTCGCCACCGAGGGAGCAGAGACCTTTGCACGCGTCGTCTCGCTCGCCGAGTACGCGCGCGGCGAGATAAACAAAATCGGCGGCTATTACGCCTTCTCACGCGAAATCATAGACGGAAAATACATCTGCGACTTCGACGCGACCAAGCTCTCAGTCAATACGCTGAAGATTGGCCTCGCGGGCGTCGAGGTCTACGACCTGCTGCGCGACGACTACGGTATCCAGATAGAGTTCGGCGACATGGGCAACATGCTGGCGATCATCTCCGTCGGCGACAATCACTACGCGATCGAACGCCTCGTCGCCTCGCTCTCCGAGATAAAGCGCCTGCGCGGGCGCGAAGGATTAAGCCTGCTCGACCACGAGTATATCCCCCCTGTCGTGCGGATGACGCCGCAGGAGGCCTTTTACGCCCCCAGCAGGCCGCTGCCCGTCCGGGATACGGTGGGAAAGATTTCCGCGG
>CAKSWL010000029.1 GCA_934511335.1 uncultured Cloacibacillus sp.
AGCCTACCCTTTTTCTCCCTTTGTCAGCGCCTTAACGAATGACCAGCAGGCGCACAGCATGATTAGGGAGAAGGGCATCGCCGCTGCCAGCGAAATGGTCTGGAGGTTCTGGAGGCCGCCGGTGAGAAGCAGGACCACGGCAAGCGCGCCCATGAGGACGCCCCAGACGACCATCTTGTTTTTAGGCGGGTTGAGGTCGCCGTCGGTGGAATACATGGCAA
Organism: uncultured Cloacibacillus sp.; assembly: GCA_934511335.1. Classification (GTDB taxonomy): domain Bacteria; phylum Synergistota; class Synergistia; order Synergistales; family Synergistaceae; genus Cloacibacillus. Next base: position 222 of record CAKSWL010000029.1, read on the forward strand.
GCACGAAGGTGGCAGAGTTCGCCGAGGTGACGAAGAAGGTGACGATCAGCACAAGCATGACGGCCGACATCAGCTGTCCCAGCGGATAATGGCTGTACATCTCGAAGATCCCCACCGAGACGTCCTTGAGGACGTTGACGGAGACGGCGATCTTATCGACTAGTTCAAGATGCAGCGCCGAGGTGCCGAAGATGGCAAACCAAGTGAAGCTGCCGAGAGCCGGTACGACGAGCACGCCGGCGACAAACTCTCTGACGGTGCGGCCGCGGGATATTCTCGCTACAAAAGAGCCGACAAAGGGCGCCCAGGCGATCCACCATGCCCAATAGTAGAGGGTCCAGCTGTCAAGGAAAGACTGATACTCGCCGCCATAGGGCGCGAGGGTAAAACTCTCGCTGACAAGGCCGCTGAGGAAGTCGCCGATACCGGTCATGAGGGAGTTTACGATGGGAAGCGTCGGTCCGACGACAAAGAGCAACGCCATCAGCAGCAGGCAGATCCAGAGGTTGAAGTCCGCTACTATTTTGATCCCTTTCTCTATGCCCAGCGCCGCCGAGCCGGTATAAAGCACCACGAGAACGGCGATGATGATCACCTGGATCAAGGTCTCTTTGGGGATATTGAAGATGGCGTTCAGACCGCTGTTAAGCTGCAGCGTGCCCAGCCCCAACGACGTCGTGATCCCCGCCAGCGTGGCGAATATCGCGAGAATGTCGACGGTTTTTCCGAAAGCTCCGCGGACCTTTTCCTCGCCGACGAGCGGAATGAAGATGGAGCTGATCAATCCCGGAGTATTATAACGGAACTGATAATAGGCGAGCGGCATCGCGATGACGGAATACCCCGCCCACGGATGCAGTCCCCAATGGAAGAACGATATCTGCATCGCGTCTCTCGCCGCCTGCACAGAGCCGGGCTCGGCGCCGAAGGGGGTCGAGCCGAAGTGGAAGAGCGGTTCCGCCGCCCCGTAGAAGACTAGTCCCACGCCCATACCGGCGGAAAAAAGCATCGCGAACCATGATATGTTGCTGTATTCCGGACGTGACTCCTCCAGCCCCAGCCTGACGCTGCCGAAACTGCTGCAGGCAATGGCGATGCAGAAAATGACAAATATATTCATCGTCAGCATATAGCCCCAGCCATAATATTTTGTGAGGCCGCCGTTGAGGGCTTTTGCGAAATCGCCGAAACTTTGCGGCGAAACTAATCCCCAAAGGACGACCGCCAGGGTGATGGCGATAGAAACGATATAGACGGTATTGCTCTTGGACGAACTATTCTTTTCAGTCATAGCGGGAAGGTTTCCTTTCGCATCAGTCAGGCCGGAAGGAAGGCGAAAACGATAGCGCTTCGCCCTTCTTCCGGCTGTCGCTTATATTAGATGTTTACTTTAAATACCTCAGGAGCTTCTATTTCTTTGGCGAGCGAATCAAGCGCTGCGCCGACCCTGTGATAGCGGAGCGCCCATTCTTCCTCTTTAGAGAGGGTGGGATCGCCAAGGGGATAGGGAACCGAAACTGTCGGGACGATTCTGTTTGAACCGACCGTCTTCGCTACGTCGATCAGGTTGCACATGACGACTACGGGGAGACCGGCGCGTTCTATTTCTTTGGCCATCGTTGCACCGCAACGAGTACAGGTGCCTCAGGTAGCGGTGAGAACCACGGCGTCGACTTTAGCCTGTTTCAGCTCAGCGGCGATCTCCCTGCCAAACTTCGCCGCGTAGTTCTGCGTCGTGCCGGTGCCGACCGTCACGTAGAAATAGTCGTAGAGCTTCGCGAACTTGCCCTCTTTCTCATAAGCGCGCATCGCGTCGACGGGGATGCCGCGGTCGGGAACGGCGCACATCGCCTCCGGGTCAAAGCCGGCGTGGATCGTCTTGTACTCGCCGGCCGGCAGGCAGTCTTTACCGGCGATGTTGTATTTGCCCCACTTCTGGGCAGATGCGCTCTGTATGCGGTCGGGGTTGTCAACGGGCACGACGCCGCTTGAGGAGACGAGCGCGATCGTGCACTTGCTAAGGTCCTTCACCGCTGGCGCGGGGGGGATCTTGTCGGTCTTCGGAATGACAAGCTCAGTCTGGAATGGCTCGCCGCCCAGTTTTTTAAGCAGCATATCGATGACGCGGTCCGCCGCCATCACGCCGCCAGGCGCGGGGATCTCGCTGCGGATGCCGCGCGGGAAATATCCCTCTTGGGCGGCGGAAAGCAGCGTTTCTCCATTGGCGATCTTTTCAGCATATTTGGCCATCAACGCCAGGTCGTCCTTCATAAAGGTCGCCTTGCGGCCCCCCCGGAAGATGAAGCAGTCGCCCTTATACTCGGCGACGCCGGGGTTTTCCTCGTTCATCGAGGTAATGACGGGAACATTGTAGCGCTCCGCGACCGCCTTGCAGACGAGGCCGCAGCCCACGCCGTAGCGGCCAGCCATGAACGCGGGGCCGGCGAAAAAGATGTCGAACTGTTTGGCGTCGAGCCAGGCGAATATCTCCGCGAGCGCCTCGTCCGTATGGTTCGTGATGTAGTTGTCGCCGCAGATGAAGGTGTTCGTCACTTCGACGTTCGGCATCATCTGGTCTAGCATCAGCGAGCAGCCGATGAGGCCGTCGTGGAAGATCGGCTTACTGTCCGCCGCGTCCTCGCCGCCGACCTGTCCAAAGAACTGGTTTATGTAATGTATGGCTTTCATCTATTTAGCCTCCCCTAGAAATCAGCGCAGCTTCTGCGTGAATAGCCGCTGATGTGGTTCGCGCAGAACATGCCGTTGTTTTCCATCACACAGCTGCCGTCCGGATTGATGCAGCCTTCCCAGCCGCCCGAGTTGCCGTCGCGCGCGAGCGCCTCAAGTTCTCCGATGACCTCAAGCGCCGGCATCTCGTAGAACTGGGAGACGTTTCCGGTCGTGACGAGCGCGTCGGTGGCGGGATTCATCGACACGAGCGGCTGCGAGGCGCCGTCTCTGCCGGTGGCCTCGTCGGAGATGCCGATCGTTTTGATGCCGAGCCTCTCGAGCTCGACGAGCATCGCCGTATAGTCGACGTCGGGGTTGCCGTAGCCCTCTTCGGCGACGACGGCGCCCTTGGCGCCGACGGCGACGGCGATCTGCCCTGCGATCTGTACGCAGCGCTGTTTTTCTTCCATCTTCGGGTTCAGCGTGGAGAGGATGACGCCGAGGAAGTTGATCGTCTTGCCATGCTGGGCATAGAGGCGCTTGATCATCGGATTTGTCGAGAACTCATAAGTCGAAATCTTCGACGAGCTGGGCATGAAGCTGCCGGAAATGAGGCAGCCGTCAAGAAATTCATTGGGGTGCATAAAGGTGGGGAGCATTCTGTTGCCGTCCCAGCCATATACGAGCGTGTTGTAGCCGAGAGCCTCCATCTGGGTCTGCGGCTGGAGCACATAGACGACGCCGGGAAGTTTTTTCACCTCTTCGCCGCGCTCTGCAAGCGGCGGCAGCTCGTAAACGTCCAGCTCCTCCGGTTCCATATCGCGCACGCACTGCGCGATATGCTCGGCAAGGCGCAGCCCCGCCCAGCGGATCGCGCGGTTCTTCTTCTGCTGTTCGCGCTGTTCGTCAAGCTCGTCTGTGTCGGCGATGAGGACCAGGTTCGGCATATCGCCCCAGATCGTATAGTGCTGGTAAGGGCCGCCCATATCGATCAGTCCGTCCTGAAAACCGCCCCAATGTTTGCCCACCGAAAGAAGCGTTACGCCCTCAAGGACATGCGTCCGGCCCATTCCGGCCTGGCCGAGCGGAGAGGTGACGCCGGGATAGGCTCCCTCGCCGCCCTCCACTTTGCAGCGGAATTCCACCGAATCCTTTACGGGACACAGCCTGACCATATCTCCGGGATGGACGACCTTCAGCTCCGCGTCCGTGATATGTTTGTCTTCGCGGACGACCTTCAGCGCATCCTCACGGTCCACCGTGAGAACGCCGTTGCAATAAGCCGTTTTATCGCCAAAGACGATATCCTTGACTTTAAACTTGCCAATTTCTAGTCTCATGTTCTTCCTCCTTCAATATTTTATAAATTTGCTGCAGACAATCTTTAATGTGAAAAGATACACGAGAACGCTATTCAGCCTCAATGAGGAAAAACACTAAAAGCTTGTCATGTTTTACACCACACGAGAAGTCACGGCGAATTGCATCCGTCGATCTGCTAGAGCCGTCTCTTCGCCGATGTTATATAATAACGGGTGAAAAGACGGCTTTTTAATACCAAGAGGAGGGGAACAGCTATGGCTGAACGTCCAGAAATAAATATTCCCAGGCTGATGACAGCCTACTATACCGAGCGCCCGGATATGGCCGACAAGGGACAGCGAGTATCTTTCGGCACCTCCGGCCACCGCGGCTCTTCGGTAAAAGACAGCTTTAACGACGACCACATCGCGGCCATCGCGCAGGCGATCTGCGAATACCGGCAAAGGCGGCGGATCACGGGGCCGCTCTTTATGGGGATGGACACCCACGCGCTCTCAGAGGCGGCGCTGCGCACGGCGGTCGAGATCTTCGCGGCGAGCGGCGTCGAGCTGCGCCTACAGGAGGATTTCACCTACACGCCGACCCCGGTGATCTCGCACGCGATACTCAGCTGGAACAGACAGAAGAACGCTCCCGTTGCCGACGGCGTCGTCATCACGCCGTCGCACAACCCCCCTCAAGACGGCGGTTTCAAGTATAATCCCCCGAGCGGCGGCCCCGCGGGGACGGAGATCACGAAGCTGATCGAAGCGCGCGCCAACGAGCTGATCGAAAACAAATTGAACGGCGTGCATCGCATCGGTTTTAAAGAGGCGCTCTCGCGCGCCAACGTGCGCTTCATCGATTATGTCTCGCAGTATATGTCGGAGCTCGGCGAGATCATCGATATGGCGGCGATCGCGGCCTCCGGCCTGAGGATAGGCGCCGATCCGCTCGGCGGCTCGGGCATCTTCTTCTGGGAACCGATCGCAGAACGGTACGGCTTGGACATCGAGGTCACAAATAAGGCCGTCGACCCGACCTTCTCCTTCATGCCGCTCGACCATGACGGCAAGGTGCGCATGGACTGCTCTTCGCCGTGGGCGATGGCGAAACTCGTCGCGCTCAAGGATAAGTACGATATCGCCTTTGGGAACGACCCCGATTACGACCGCCACGGCATCGTCACAAAGGACGGCCTCATGCAGCCGAACGCCTATCTCGCCGTCGCGATCGAGTATCTCTTCACGCACCGCCCGCTGTGGCGCGAAGCCTCGATGGCGGGCAAGACGCTCGTCTCCAGCTCGATGATCGACCGCGTGGCGTCAGCCCTTGGCCGCAAGCTCTACGAAGTCCCCGTCGGCTTCAAATGGTTCGTCGACGGGCTGCTCACGGGCGAGCTCTCCTTCGGCGGTGAAGAGAGCGCCGGCGCATCCTTCCTGCGCAAGGACGGAACGGCCTGGAGCACCGACAAGGACGGCTTCATCATGAGCCTGCTCGCGGCGGAGATCACGGCGGTCACAGGCAAATCCCCCTCCGAACACTACCGCGCGATGACGGCGCGCTTCGGCACGCCGCACTATTCGCGCAAAGACGCCCCCGCCTCGCGCGAAGAGAAAGAAAAGCTCAAAAAACTCTCCCCCGCCGACGTCGCGGCGGAGACGCTGGCGGGCGAAAAGATCACGGCGAAGCTTACCGCCGCCCCCGGCAACGGCGCGCCGATCGACGGACTCAAAGTCACGACGGAAAACGGCTGGTTCGCCGCCCGCCCCTCCGGCACAGAGGATATCTATAAGATCTACGCCGAGAGCTTCAAGAGTGAGGAACACCTGAAAAAAATCAACGAAGAAGCCAGGGCGATCGTAAACAAAGCCATCGGATAAGCAAAAAAACAGAGGCCGGCAGCACAGTTTCACACACGGAAAATTCAAGATCTCCGGCTGTTTTAACATTCACTATGTAATCAGCCGGAGACATGTCTTGGAACAAAAGGAGCGGAACACCCCGCTCTTTGCGATTCAGCCGCCGCCGCGCCGGGCGACTATATTTCCGGCATAATTGCCAAATTCTTATAGCTCTTGCAATATAGATAATGATATATCGATATACGTATACCGATATATACATTCTCATATCTTCATAAAACGCTTACTCTCCATTATCATTCTACTTAATGAATTGAGAATTTTTTCACATTGATAACAAACGAGGAACTTTCTATTTGGGTAAAACCGGACAGGAGTGTTGAGAATGGCAAAAGAGACAACGAAGAAAGAGCGGATCGTCGACAGCGTCGAGTCGCTTAACGCGATAATGGCCGAGGTACGCGAAGCGCAGCGCAAGTTCGCTCTCTATACGCAGGAACAGGTGGACAGGATCTTCCTCGCCGCGGCTACAGCCGCCAACAAGGCTCGCATCCCCCTCGCGAAAGCTGCCGTTGAGGAAACCGGAATGGGCGTCATGGAGGACAAAGTGATAAAGAACCACTTCGCCTCCGAATATATTTACAACTACTATAAGGATGTCAAAACCTGCGGCGTCATCGAAGAGGACGAGGCTTTCGGCACGCAGAAGGTCGCGGAGCCCGTGGGCGTCATCGCCGCAGTCATCCCCACGACGAACCCCACCTCGACGGCGATATTCAAATCGCTGCTCGCGCTTAAGACGCGCAACGGCATCGTCATCAGCCCTCACCCGAAGGCGAAAAGCTCGACGATAATGGCCGCCCGCATCGTGCTGGAGGCGGCGGTCGCCGCCGGCGCGCCGGAAAACATCATAGCCTGGATAGACATCCCCTCACTTGATATGACGAACACCGTCATGAGGGAGGCCGACCTCATCCTCGCCACCGGCGGTCCCGGCATGGTCAAGGCCGCCTATTCAAGCGGCAAGCCGGCACTCGGAGTCGGCGCCGGCAACACTCCGGCAATCATAGACGAAAGCGCAGACATTCAGCTCGCGGTAAGCTCCATCATCCACTCGAAGACCTTCGACAACGGCATGATCTGCGCTTCCGAGCAGTCGGTCATCGTGCTTGACCCTATTTATGACAAAGTAAGGGCGGAGTTCGCAGCAAGAGGCTGCTATCTGCTGAACAAGCGGGAGACGGAGCAGGTACGCAAGACGATCATCGTCAACGGCGCGCTCAACGCGGCGATCGTAGGACAGAGCGCCTTCAAAATAGCTTCACTCGCCGGCGTCAGCGTGCCGGAGAAGACGAAGATACTGATCGGTGAGGTCGAAAGCGTCGACATCAGCGAGGAGTTCGCGCATGAAAAGCTCTCGCCCGTTCTCGCGATGTACCGCGCGAAGGATTTCAGCGACGCGGTGGCGAAGGCGGAGCGCCTTATCGCCGACGGCGGCTTCGGACACACCTCTTCCGTTTACCTCAACGCCGTGACAGAACGGGAAAAGCTTGACTACTTCAAGTCCCGCATGAAGACGGGACGCGTCCTTGTCAATACGCCCTCGTCGCACGGCGGCATCGGAGACGTCTACAACTTTAGGACCACCCCCTCGCTGACGCTCGGCTGCGGCTCCTGGGGCGGCAACTCCGTCTCAGAAAATGTCGGCGTCAAGCACCTCATCAACATCAAGACCGTGGCCGAAAGGAGAGAAAATATGCTCTGGTTCCGCGCCCCTCAGAAGTTATACATTAAAAAGGGCTGCCTGCCCGTAGCGCTGCGCGAGCTGAAGGAGGTCCTTGGCAAGAAGAGGGTCTTCATAGTAACAGACAACTTCCTTTACAATAACGGATACACAAGGGCGATCACCGACCGCCTCGACGAAATGGGCATCACCCACACCACCTTCTTCAACGTTGCCCCTGACCCGACGCTGGCCTGCGCGCGCGAAGGCGCGGCGGCGATGCACGCCTTTGCTCCAGACTGCATCATCGCGCTCGGCGGCGGCTCGGCGATGGACGCAGGCAAGATCATGTGGGTCCTCTACGAGCACCCCGAAGCCGATTTCATGGATATGGCGATGCGCTTCGCCGATATCAGGAAGCGCGTCTACACATTCCCCAAGATGGGCGAAAAGGCCTCCTTCATCGCCGTGCCCACCTCGGCGGGCACCGGCTCCGAGGTGACGCCCTTCGCGGTCATCACCGACGAAAAGAGCGGCGTCAAGTATTCGCTCGCTGACTACGAGCTGATGCCGAACATGGCGATCGTCGACGCAGACATGATGATGAACGCCCCCAAGGGGCTGACGGCGGCCTCCGGCATCGACGCCGTGACCCACGCACTCGAGGCCTACGCGGCGATGCTCGCGACGGAATATACCGACGCGCTCGCGCTGCGCGCGCTCAAGTCGATATTCGAATACCTGCCACGCGCCTATGACGACGGCCCCAACGACCCCGTGGCGCGTGAGAAGATGGGCAACGCCGCGACTATGGCGGGCATGGCTTTCGCAAACGCCTTCCTCGGCGTCTGCCACTCGATGGCCCACAAGCTGGGGGCTTTCCATCACCTGCCCCACGGCGTGGCCAACGCCCTTATGATAGAATATGTGCTGCGCTTCAACGCCGAGGAGGTCCCCTCAAAGATGGGCACCTTCCCGCAGTACGCCTACCCTCACACCCTCGCGCGCTACGCCGAGGTCGCCGATTATCTCGGTATCAAGGGCAAGAACGACGGCGAGAAGCTGGAGAACCTTATCGCCGCCGTAAACGCGCTCAAAGAGCGCGTCGGCATCAAGAAAACGATCAGGGAATACGGCGTAGACGAGAAGGCATTCCTAGCCACACTCGACGAGATGACGGAACAAGCCTTTGACGACCAGTGCACCGGCGCAAACCCGCGCTACCCGCTGCTCTCCGAGATAAAAGAAATGTACCTCAAGGCCTACTACGGAAAATAGGAGGAGGATACGAAGATGAAACTTGAAAAAATCATTGCAGTACGCACCTCAAAAACCGTCTTTCGCGACGGGGACAAATGTATAAAGCTTTTTGACGGGGATCACTCGAAGGCGAAGATACTCTCCGAAGCCGCGACGCACGCCAAAGTCGAGGAGAGCGGCCTGCCCGTGCCTAAAGTGCTCGAGGTGACGAAGGCGGAGGGCAAATGGGCGATCGTCTCGGAGTTCATCGCCGGCAAGACGCTGGACCGCCTTATGGACGAGTCGCCGGAGAAAAATGGCGAATATATGGAGCGCTTCGTCGAGGCGCAGCTTAAGATTAACGCGACAAAGGCGCGCGGACTCGAAAAACTCAAAGACCGTCTCGCCGAGAGCCTCTTCGCGGCGGAACTCTCCTCCTCTACCCTCTACGAACTCCATATGCGCCTCGAATCGCTGCCGGCCGGCGACAAAATATGCCACGGCGATTTCGCGCCGAGCAACCTTATCGCCGCCGACGACAAAGATTATGTTGTAGATTGGTCGCACGCTGCGCAGGGCGCGCCCGCGGCCGACGCGGCGAGGACCTATCTGCTCTTCTGGCTCGCCGGGGAGATCGACGGCGCCGACAGCTACCTCAGCCTCTATTGTGAAAAGAGCGGCATCGCCAAAACGGAGATACAGAAGTGGATACCGCTGCGTGCCGCCGAAAGGCTAGCGCAGGGTAAGGCGGAAGAGCGCGAATTTCTGCTCTACTGGGTCAACGTCGTCGACTACGAATAATAAAAGGCAGGTAATAGAGATGATAAAGATCAAAGTCTGTATCGGAAGCGCATGTCACGTAAAGGGTTCACGCCAGGTCGTAGAGGGGCTCCAGTTTCAGATCGCCGAACACTCGCTTAAAGACCGGATCAATCTCGGCGGCGTATTCTGCATGGGCCGCTGCCAGGAGGGCGTCTGCGTCACCGTAGACGATAAGTTCTTCTCCGTCAGCCCGCAGGAGGTCGCCTCGTTCTTTGAAAAAGAGGTACTGCCCCTGACGAAATAAACGACATTTTCCACGCATCTCACGCCGCCCCGCCGAAAGAGACATCCGGCGGGGCGGCGTGCGCCGTTCGGACGGACGAAAAACGGCGGACCTTTATTGATGCCTCTGCCCTGCCACCGCGTGATATTCGTTTCACAAATCCCCCTACGAGATGTTACAATAAATGCTGTTAAAATCCTTTTGCAGAGGGGTACGATCTAATGCGTTATGTTGGAACCGTTTCAAGAGGGATACGCCTCCCCGTCGTCACCAAAGGCGCCGACATTGTAAAAATAATCTCCGACAGCATAATCAATGCGGCGGAATCAGAGAGAGATAAATTCACGATGCGGGACCGCGACATCGTCGGCGTAACAGAATCGCTGCTGGCCCGCTCACAGGGAAACTATGTAACGCTGGAGGACATTTCAAACGACGTCGCGAAGAAGTTCCCTGCCGGCGACGTAGCGATCATCTGCCCGATACTCTCACGCAACCGTTTTCACCAGCTGCTCCGCGGCATGGTGAAGGGAATAAAGGGACGCGTCCACGTTCTCCTCACCTATCCCGCAGACGAGGTCGGCAACCAGATCGTCGAACCGATGAATTATTACCTCAACAGCGCCAAACTCTCTGGCGAGTGTTTTGACGAAAAAGAATATTACGACGTCTTCGGCGAATACAGGCATCCCTTTACCGGCGTCGATTATATCCAGCTTTATAAGGGCATCGACCCCGGGCGCGTCAGCGTCCACTTCTCAAATAACCCGCTTTCGGCCCTCAAGTTCGCAAAGCAGGTGATCGTCGCCAGCATCCACGCCCGCAAGATACACCGCGACATCCTGGAAAAGGGCGGCGCGGAGAAGGTCGTGACCATGGACCAGATATGCAGCGAACCGGCGCGCAGCGGCGCGGGTTATAATGAGGACTATGGGCTGCTGGGCTCCAATTACACGAACGACGAGTCCGTCAAACTCTTCCCTCGCGACTGCTGTGCCTTTGTCGCTAAACTCCAGGCGGAGCTCAAAAGGCGCACGGGCAAAGATATAGAGGTGCTCGTCTACGGCGACGGCGCTTTTAAAGATCCCGTCTGCGGCATCTGGGAGCTCGCCGACCCCGTGGTCTCCCCCGGCTACACCGAGGGGCTCGACGGAATGCCGAAAGAGATAAAGTTCAAGTATGTCGCCGACAACGCCGGCGCAAAAGACCCCGCACAGGCTGTCGAAGAGGCGATACGCGCGAAGGACGCGATCGGCAGGTTTGAACACTCGACGCTCGGCACGACGCCGCGGCGGCTGACGGACCTCGTGGGTTCGCTATGCGACCTCACCTCGGGCTCCGGCGACAAGGGAACGCCGGTCATCTATATCCAGGGATACTTCGACAACTATTTAGATGACTGAGCTTGAGAACACCCTCCCTTTCAGCGGCATCGACCCGCGCGGACGCCTAAAGTTCTCCGTGCTGCTTGAGATGTTCCAGCAAATGGCCGACGCCGACGCCTCGAAGTACGGCCTCTCCGTGCGCCAGACGCTCGTGCACGGCATCACCTGGGTGATGCGCAAGTACCGCGTCGACCTTGAAAAATATCCCACGAAGGAAAGCGGCAATATCTTGATCAAGACCTACGCAGAGCCCTTCCGGAACCTCTTCTCCCTGAGAAGCTTCAAGCTCTGGGATTCGCGCGGCGAGTTTCTCGGCTCTGCCTATACATGGTGGGTGCTCATCGACTTCGTCAAACAACGTCCGATACGCCTTGACAAGTGCGAGCTGATACGCGCTTTCATGGAGCGGCTGACGGAGGAGCTGCCCGCCGACGTGAAGGTGCCGGCGGTGACGGCGCCCACGCTGGAAGAGCCGTGGAAGGTGCGCTGGCAGGACCTGGACGTCAACGACCACACCAACCACGCCGTCTATTTCAGCTGGGCGCTGGACACGGTGCCGGACGAAGTGCCCGACAAGATGGCCCCCGTATTCGTCGAGGGAGAATTCCTCCATCCCATCCCGCGCACAAGGGTGCGCTGCCTTACGCAGGAACTTCCCCGCGAGAACGGCAGAAACTTCCTGCACTCGCTGCGCCACGCAAAAGACGACACGGAGTACGCGAAGCTCTCGTCCAGATGGCGCTGACAAGAGATTTTAAGCCCGCGCCTGCGGCGGGGGCTTTTTGAAAACACCCTTGATGCAGGCCGGCGCTCCGCTGCGGCAAGGATGTAATTACCCACAAATAACAATTTACACCGCTTCTGCACTTTGATATAATCCATTCAACCGGTTGCAATAGCAAGCGCGCCCACATCGCCTGGGTGGCAAATCGGCGTTCCTTGAAGAGGTGTTCCTATGAAAGTTACCATGCAGGATGTCGCAAATCACGCGGGAGTGGACAAGGCCACGGTCAGCCGCGTCCTTCGCGGCGACCACCGGATATCTGAAAAGACGAAGATCAAGGTGATGGAGAGCGTGCGCGCCCTCGACTATAGGCTTGACCGCAACGCGCGTAACCTTTCGACGAACACCAGCGGCCTTATCGGCATTGTGATGCGCGACCTCAATCGGCCGTGGCTCGGGGCTTTTCTCGCCGGCGTCGACCGCGCCTTCGCAAACTCAGAATACGAGCTGCTGCTCAAAACCACGGAGGGGAACGCGATGCGCGCGCGGCGCGAGTTAAGTACCCTTGACGGGCGGCATGTCGAGGGCTTAATCTGGTGCGACGAGGAAAATTTTCCTCGCGGCCTGCGGGTGCCCGCGGTCTGCTTCGGCTTCACGGCGCCGGAGGCCTACTCGGTGACGATGGAGGGCGCGAACGAAGAGCCGACCTTTGAGACCGGCGTGCTGGTAGGGCGGATGATGCTCAAGATCATCGCCGGCAAACCGCTGCCCGGGCGGGAGATCCGGGTCGTGCACTCACGGGAAGGAGACTGACGACAACGGCGTTGAACAATGCAAAAGGCTTTCGCGCTATTTTAGCGGTATTGATGGTTTTCCTCTTTCCCGCGCTTTCTTGCGCCGCGGGAAAGATAGATATCGGCAAGATCCGCGGACCGAAGATAGAGGAGCTGGCGATGCTGATCGTCACCAACCCCGACGCGCAGATTCTAGCCGCCGAGGCGGGAGAGCTCGACATCGTAAGCGATATCGCGCGCCCCTCGGACATCGACCGCCTCAGTACGAATAAAGACCTGCGGATGTCGCTCGCGCGCGGCATGCACGCCTTTTTCCTGCTGCTCAACAACAAGACGGAGCCCTGGAAGGATAAGGACTTGCGCCGCGCCGTCGCAATGGCGATCGACCGGAACAGCATCGTCCGCATGATTTTTTCCGGCTACTGCGAGCCGATCAACTCCTGGCTGCCGCCGGTATCGCCGTGGGCGCTGGCCAACAGCGCTGAGGACATTTACGATCCCGCCGCCGCGCGGGAGCTGCTGAAGAAAAAGGGTTACAGCTGGGATCTCGCGGGGATGCTGGTCGCCCCCGACGGCAGGAAGTTCCCCCCGATGAAGCTGCTGACGCCGCTTGCCCGCGTCGCGCCGACGACGGCGGAGCTCGCAGAGCTGATCGCCGACTCGCTAAAAGCGGTGGGCTTCCCCGTGGAGGTGGACCCCCTCGATTTTTCGACGATGATTTCACGGCTCGACCGCAAGGACTATTCGCTGGCGGTGCTCGCCTGGAGCATGGGGCGCAACCCCGACTCCCTCTATTCTTTCTATCACAGCGAAATGGACGTCGAAGGCGGCTACAACATGACGGGCATCAGGGAGGCGCGGCTGGACAAGGCGCTCGCTGCGCTGCGCTACGCGCCGGACAGGGGCGCCGCCGAAAGGGCCTCCAAAGAGGCGCAGCGCCTGCTGCTCGAGCTGATGCCCTCCGTGCCGATATACAGCCGTATATCCGTCGCGGCGATCTCCGCCAAATGGAAGAACGTCTTCACGACGGACAAGACGACGGCGGACAACATCTGGACGCTGCTCACCGCGGAACCGCGGGACGGCAGGATGCGTCCGCTGGCGATGCTGCTGCCGGAGGAGCCGCGCAACCTCAACCCCTTCACCGCCTCCTCGGCCTACTCGTGGCAGGTGCTCGGCTTGATTTACGAATCGATGCTCTCGACCGACCCCTATACGCTGGAAAACATGCCGGGGCTCGCCGCCTCGTGGGAGGTCCGCACGGCGGGCGAGGGCGAGGCGCGCCACACGGAGCTGACCTTCAAAATCAAACGCGGCCTCCGCTGGAACGACGGCAGCCCGCTTACGG
>CAKSWL010000030.1 GCA_934511335.1 uncultured Cloacibacillus sp.
CCCCCTTACAATTTGCCGGCGCGCCGGAAGGCAAAAGCGTCCGCAGTTTTTATTATCGGCCGCAAGCGGCGCATGTCTTTAAATGCAGAACCATTTTTAGATTGCAGCATCACGCTGCGGGCTTCACAAGCGTAATCACTGACGAAAACAAGGTAAATTGTTGGTTTAACATACATATATTAAACTAACAGCAAATAAAAAAACAAATAGCAAAGACAATAGAAACCGCGGTAAATTTATGCTACAATTACTTTTAAGGAGTGTGATATTGGATTTGTTTGATACTTATTTAGAATAATAAAGTATTCAAATTATTAATTATAAGCATCTGCATCGAACTATTTTTATGGTTTCCTCATCAGTTTGAGTTAAGGAAAGGCTGATCAATTGAAAATCAGCCGGAATAATAACCAACGTAAGTCCCGCTGACCAGATATGTCAGGCACTGAACGGTCAGCTCGAAAGCGTCGTGCAAGGTCTATATCGATACGCCTTGCGCGATGGTTGTGGTATGGCCGTGACGCGAATGGCGCATATGATCAGCGGCTCCATAACATTTATGAGAGATTTTGAGGCTTGAAAATAAAGCAGCAAAAACTAAATTTAAGGAGATGAGGGTCAGTATGGGGAAGTTGTTAAGGCAAATTGTTTTTGTGGTGCTAATGGGTGCGCTGGTCGCAGCCAGCGGCGGCTGTGGTGGAAGTGATTCGCCTAGTAATATTGTGAATGTGGATGGCGCCGATCTTCCAAAAGATCCAACTAATTGGACTGCCTCAGAAAAATCAGCTTGGATAAAACAGGGAACTCTTCTGTTGGACCAGATCGTCTCTACGGAATTTAGAGGCAGAATGACAGGAGACATAGGTTACGAACGGGCAGCAATATGGGCCGCGGCAAACTTTAAAGCCTGGGGACTCGAGCCTCTGGAGGGCAGTTACTTTCAAGATTTCGAAATTTCTTATAGTATGCCCGTCAACAAATCGCCTGTGATCAAGATTCTAGTTGACGGAGAGGTATGGAAATCTACCGCAAACGGCGATTATATCGATGATGAATTTGTCAAAGATATTCTGTCCGCCCATGGCACCAATACAGGAACGGTCAGAGGTAAATTGACTTTCCTCGGCTATGGTATTGATGCTACCAAAGATAATGTTTATGCTAATACAGAGTTCAAACATATCAATCCAGCAACTGTGTACCGCAACGATTTTAACGAATATGTGGGACTGACGTGGGATTCCGGAGCAGACCCCGCTAACGACGCTCCCAATAAGACTCATCTGGACGTCGCCAACCGTGTTGTGATCTTTAGGAACGGTACCCCCAATTCTTTAAGTAATGTGGATTACCGACCGACGCCAATCATAGGCGGCGCCCTTCAGCCTGAGGAATATAAATACACCGTGGGCAATGACTGGATACGGCATGACGAACATTATATCAAAATCGGAGTTGCCAGGCAGAGGAACGCCGCGGGCTTGCTTTACAACCAAATGGTTGCCAACCCCAACATTCGCTATCAACCTCCGGTGGGCGATAATATCTTCCAAATAGCCATGGTTGGCAGTATCGGCCGCAATACAAAAGACGGTACTTTAAGTGAAACCACATACACCAATGGTACCGGCGATAGCAAATTACTAAACGACCTCTTTGCAAAACAGCTTGAGATTGAGGAGGCTTCCGGAGGCACAAAGCACGTCCTTACAGACCTCATTACCCGCGCGAAAGCTGTTAAGAGCCCCAATCCGGGCGGCGGCCCCGTCCGTACCGTGCCGATGAAAAATTTCGGCGACGGGAAAGGGGAGGTGCCGGACTATCCGCAGTTCCTTTACCAGGCTACGTCAGATCTTTTTAAAGGCCCTGACAGCACAATAGGTGCGGCGAACAGCCCGTATGACAAAAGCTATGACGCATCGATCGCAACAAATTCTTTCAATTTTGATGATCGTATCGAGATTGAAATTACTACAGAAGCACAGAGCTGTGCAGATGCGAAAGGCATGAATGTTGTTGGCGTAGTCAAAGGAAGCGAATTCCCAGACGAGTATGTGATCTACATGACCCACTTCGACCACTGCGGCTTCGCAGGCCCATATATGACCGCCGGCGCAGCCGACAACGGAGGCGGCAGTACGGCAAATATGATTGCGGCCCGCTACGCCGCCATGATGGCGGCCTCAGGAAACAGGCCCAAGCGCAGCTTGGTCTTTATTCTCGACGGGGCAGAAGAATCAGGCATGAACGGTGCGAAGAAAGCCGCCGCATGGTTTGCTTCCAAGGGCAGGGAAAAAGTTAAGGGCGTATTCCACACAGACTCTACTTTAGGCAAAGGAAACGGTATCATCACACTTACAACCAGCATGTCGGCTGGCTTAGCCCCGCTTGTAAATGAACTTCTGGATTCCAGCCAAGGCAGGCATCACCCTTGGGGACAGGACGCTTCTGACATTG
Source organism: uncultured Cloacibacillus sp. (assembly GCA_934511335.1). Classification (GTDB taxonomy): domain Bacteria; phylum Synergistota; class Synergistia; order Synergistales; family Synergistaceae; genus Cloacibacillus. The sequence goes on from CAKSWL010000030.1 coordinate 2,458, forward strand.
CCCCCGGAGCTACTATCACAATGAACACTCCGACGAGCACTGGACAGCCCAAATATATCGGACGTCCCAGAACTGATACCGCGGCATGGCAGGATGCAGATATGCCGGTAGTGATCAATGTCTCCGCCCGTGAGCAGGAGAGCACGTCGTCGCTGTATCATGCCCCATACAACGACCGGAATTATGTGTCCGATCGCTTGTTGGCTATTTTAGGTATAGCAACCGCTAATAATATGTATACAGTGGCTAATAGATAGCCAGAATTCTCTGCGATGTGAAACGAGGGCGTATTTCTACGCCCTCGTTTCACATTTTAAAGGCGACATTGGGGTGCGCGGACAAATATTCGGACTCGGCGGCGGCGATCATCCCGTGGGTGTCGCAGTCGGAGACAAAATCCGGATGCTCCGCCTCAAAACGCCCCAGCTCGCCGTTCATGATGAGAAGCGCGCCCAAGTCGAGTCCGCGCGGGTTCATCATCGTGCCTTTGCTGCGCGTGCAGACGCCGGCAACAAGCACACGGCAGCCATATTCATCCCGCAGCTCGCGCTCTTTTTCCAGCAGCAGCCGCGCAAAACGCACACCGACGTTGCCGAATCCAGCCATGCATATTTTTATCGTCTTTTTCACCATGGACTCTCCCTTCCATTGCAATTGATCAAACCGGCGGTTATATTGTGCATCAACATCCGCCGCCCGCCGCAAAATACGCCGGTAGAAATGTTAAGCATAAAAACGCCGAGGCAAACGGCCAGAGCCGGCAGGCGGTGATCTTATCCGCATTACAAAACAAAAATCGGGAAAATATGAGCTCTTCGAAAATTGTAAGCCAGCGGCTCAATATGTGTAAAAATTTTTCACCCCTCTTGTATCATTCGCGGCGCTGGCAGTATAATTGCAACTCAATATCATTTAATGGAGGCGTTTGCATGAAAAACAAAGTTCTTCGCTCGTTCCTGTTTGCGGCCCGTACCCTTTTTGCGGCCGCTTCGGCCTTCGCCGCCGGTATTCCGGCCGATAAACGTGTCGTCGTCGACCAGCTTGGGCGCGGCGTCGTCATACCGCAGAGGGTGGAACGCGTCGTCTGCCTTATGCACCATGCGCTCGACATCACCCTGGAGCTGCAAGCCGGAGACCGTCTGGCCGGCATCATGAAAAACTGGGAAGGGCTGCTGTTTCCCGGAATAGCCGATATCTATCCGCCGATAAAAAAATTGCCGCAGGTCGGCACCCTCACCGAGGTCAATATGGAGGAGCTGCTGAAGACGAATCCTGATCTCGTCATCGTAACGCATTACTTCCCGCAGGAGACGCTGAAAAAAATTGAAGCGGCCGGCGTCCCGGTGGTCGCGGTCTCGCTCTATCAGGCGGAGTTCGAGGAGGCTTCAAAGCTGAACCCCAAGCTCAAAGAGCCCGACAGGGCTTACACCATCGGCATGAAGATGGGCATCAATCTGCTCGGCGAGATCTACGGCAAGGAGAAAGAGGCCCAGAGGCTCAACGAATTTGTCACGGAAAAACGTGCGATCGTCAAAGACAGGCTCTCGGCAATCACGGAAAACAAGAAAATAACCTGCTACATGGCCAACCCGGACCTTCATACCTACGGCAGCGGCAAATATGTCGGCGTGGTCATGAACCGCGCCGGCGGCATCAATGTCGCGCGCGACATTTCCGGCTTCAAGGCCGTCAATATGGAACAGATACTCAAATGGGACCCGCAGGTGATCTTCGTGCAGGACCGCTACGCCGCGAAGGTGGCGCCCGAGATTACGAAGGGCGCGGCCTGGGCTCCCATCAAGGCCGTTAAGGACCGCAGAGTTTATGTCACGCCCGAGTATGTGAAACCCTGGGGACACCCCTGCCCCGAGTCGATGGCGCTCGGCGAGCTTTGGATGGCAAAAAAGCTCTATCCAGAGCGTTTCAAAGACGTTGATATCGACAAAATAGTACAAGAATTTTACATGACCTTTTACGGCGTGCCTTACAAAGGAAAGCATTAATGCCGCCGCTGAAAAACGACAAGAGGGAGTTCATGATCGAGGGAGGGCTGGCGCTGGCCGTTCCCGCCTCTTTTGTTATTTCGCTGTTCATCGGGCGTTATGGCATACCAGCGGAAACGCTCTGCAAGATGCTGCTCTCGGCCCTCCTTCCACTGGAAAAGACCTGGCCGCAGACGATGGAGACGGTATTCTTTCAGATACGGCTGCCGCGCATTACCGCCGCCTTCTTCGTCGGTGCATCGCTGGCGGTCTCCGGCGCGATATTCCAGGGTATCTTTAAGAACCCGCTCGTATCGCCTGATATTTTGGGCGTCTCGTATGGGGCGGGATTTGGCGCGGCGCTCGCGATCCTGCTGACCAACGGCGGCTGTTATCTGCAGGCCTCCGCCATATTTTTTGGAATGCTCGCCGTCTTCGCCGCGTACTCGATGGCGCGCCTCTTTAAAGGCGCGCCCGTGCTGGTGCTCGTTCTTTCGGGAATCATCGTGGGCGCGTTTTTTCAGGCGCTGCTATCCTCGCTGAAATATGTCGCCGACCCCCATGATAAGCTGCCCTCGATAATATTCTGGCTCATGGGCTCGCTTTCGCGCGTCAGCGCGGATGACCTCTTCTGGACGATACCAGCATTCATCGCGGGAATAGGAGCGCTCTATCTCTGTCGTTGGCGCATTAATCTTCTGACGCTGGGTGACGAGGAGGCGCGCACCCTCGGCGTTAACACGACGCTTGAGCGGGGGGCCACGATATTCGCCTGCACCCTGCTCTCCTGCCTCGCGGTCTGCCTTGCGGGCACGGTAAGCTGGGTCGGGCTTGTCATTCCTCATGTGGGACGCCTGCTCGTCGGCTCCGACTACCGCCGCCTGCTTCCCGCCTGCATTTCGCTCGGCGGCATCTATCTCATTCTGGTCGACAACGCGGCGCGCACCATAACAATGAACGAAATCCCCCTCGGCATCCTCACCTCGCTCATCGGCGCGCCCTTCTTCGCGGTGCTCCTCATGCGGCGGCGGGCGGGGTGGCAGGGATGAGGTTACTCGTTGAAAACCTCTCTTTCGCCTATGGCGGACAGAGAATCTTTGCCGGAATATCCTTCACGCTTGAGGCCGGAGAAGTGCTCTGCCTGCTGGGCCCCAACGGGGCGGGAAAATCAACGCTGATCAAGTGCCTCGCAGGGATTTTCTCCCCCGCCGCGGGGGATATCCTCGTTGACGGAACAAATATCAGAGCGATGCGCCGCAAGGAGATCGCGCGCCGCATCGCCTATATCCCGCAGAGCGCGGCACCTACATTCCCCTTGCCGGTACGCGACTTAGCCGCGATGGGGCGCACGCCGCATAAAACTTTTTTCGACCAGCCCAACCGCCGGGATTACGAGATGGTTCACGAAGCGCTTGTCAGCCTCGGCATAGAACACCTCGAAAATAAGGACTGCACAGAGCTTTCCGGCGGCGAGCGGCAGATGGCGCTCTTCGCCTCCGCGATCGTGCAGGAGCCGGAACTGCTGCTGCTTGACGAGCCCACCTCCCACCTCGACTTCGGAAACCAAATAAGAGTGCTAAAGACGATTAAAAAACTTGCCGCGGAAAAAAATATTGGCGTTATAATGGCGACACACGCTCCCGAACAGGCTTTCCTCGCGGGAAACCTTGCCGCGCTGCTGAAAGACGGCAGGCTGGAAGCCTGGGGACGGCCGGCCGACATCATTACCGAGGCCGCCGTCGGCGATACCTTCGGGGTACATGTAAAAATAATCGACATCGACAAAGAAAGAGGGACAAAGTGCTGCACTGCGCTTTTGGACTGAGGCCGACTCGATGGTAAATGTAAGACACGTATAAGTTAAGTGCCTGCTGTCGCCGACGAAGCTCGGCGCGGATTTTGTGATAAACCCCTATGTCGGCTGCCCGCACGGCTGTCTTTATTGTTACGCGGCCTGCATCATCCGGTCGCGGAGCGGGCGCGGCGAAGCGTGGGGGCAATATCTCGACGTGAAGGAGCCGTCTGCTCCCATCGACCTGGCAAAGGTCTTTCACAAAGAGATCCTCATGAGCTCGATGACCGACGCCTACAACCCCTATGAGGAGCGCGCGCAGGCGACGCGCGGCATCCTTCGTTCCCTGCTGCCGGCGCAGCCCAGTATCACGATAATCACCAAATCGGCGCTCGTCACGCGCGATATCGATATCTTCAAGGAATTTCCCCGCGTAAAGGTAGTGTTCTCCTTCAGCTCGCTCGACGACGGTTTCCGCCGGATAATGGAACCGCACGCCTCCAGTCCGCGAAAGAAGCTCGCCGCGCTTGCCGTGCTGAAAGAGGCAGGCATCGAAACCGGCGTGATGACGGCGCCGATCTTTCCCGTAATCACGGACAGCGCGGCAATAATCGAGGCCGCCGCCCCCTATGCCACGGAAATGAACTTCGACACGCTTAATTTCCGCGGCCAAAACAGAGAGCGTCTCCTCGCGCTGATCGGCACGCTGCGCCCGGAGCTGAACGGCCTCTACGACGAGATTTACCGCCAGGGGCGCCATGACTACTGGCGCCGGCTGCGAGAAGAGATAGAGCACCACTGCCTTTCGGCGGAGCTAAAGTATCGTATTTTCTTTTGATTCGTAAATTAAGAACGCATTTGCGCGGATTTTTTGCCTCCCGGCTGTACCGAGGTGCAGGCTATCGCAACCAGTATCAACAGGCAGCCGGCGATTTCGTGCGTTAACGGTATTTGGTCGACAAATAGCGCGGTCAGTCCGACGGCGACGACGATCTCAAGCGTGCAGAGCAGGCTCGCCACTGCGGCGGGGATATATTTCAGCGCCGCGAAGAAAGAGCCGTAGGCAAGCAGGCTCCCGGTAAGAGATTGCAGGACCATGATCGAAAAGAGCGGCGGAGTGAGGCGGACGAGATCGCCCCAGCCGTAATAAAAGGTTTTGAACAAAAACAGCAGCACGCCCCCAAAGACGTTTGAATAGAAGAGCAGGCCGAATTCGTTCATCTTGTGGGAGAGCGAGAACCGGCGCGTGACAAGCGCCTGTCCCGACATACCGATGACGGCCAGAAATCCCCAGAAAAGGCCCGGCAGCGATATTGACCGCATCGCCTCCATACTCCCACCCATGCCGATGTAGACGCCGCAAACGATCAGCAGCCCCGCTATGAGCTGCAGCAAGGTCGGCCTCTCGCGCGTAATGAAAAGCGAGCCTGCGATTGCCGCGAGCGGGAAGGTGTAGTGTATGACAAGCGCCTCGGCGACGGTAAGGTATTCAAGCGAAGTCAAAAAGCCGCCCCCGGAAAAGGCGACGGAAAGCATACCGGAGATAAGGTAAAATTTCAGCGTTTCACGATCAACGCGAAATACCTCAAATCTTCTCATCGCAACAAACCCGGCGCCCACCGAGGTCATCGTGAAGAGCGAGCGGAATACCATGACGGACATCAAATCCAACCCCGCGGCCGACAGTATCTTAGCAATCGGGCTGATAAGCCCCCAGCAGCTCGCCGCTAAGAGCGCCAAACCGGCCCCGCGCCAATAGTTATTCAATGCCATGCGATTACCTCCAAAACAAAGCCGCCATCTGCGCCGGCATGATTTTATCCGCCGGATGCGGCGCTTGGACGACTATATCATATTTTAGGCCTTTTTCTAGGCGCGGATAAAATATATTTGTGAAAATCTACAACGTCAGCAAAGCGGCAATTTTATTTAATCGATATTGGATCAAGGAAAAACCGCCCGCAAAATTCAGCGTCCGAACCATTATCTTATTGCCTTCAAAGCGATTTTCATTTCTTAAAGGCCGTTTCTTCATCGACCTTGGCATATAAGATCATGCCCATCACACGCCCTTATGCGACACGTCTTTATTTTTATGGTGCTCCTGCAATAATTCGCGTCGATGATCAGGCACCGATCGCCGTAATAGAGCAAGACGTCCGTTTGCATCGTTGGAAGGAAATCGATGTATCCGTCGTTTCTGCATTCCATGATATTTGTGGCGCATGGGTTCACAGTTCGGGGAAATGTCTTATAAAAACACGCCGTGATGCCGATCCCCTCATATTCCCGCTGTTTCAAAAAGCGCCTATAATTACGCAAGTGACAAATCTTGAGGAAAGCGTGGGACAAAGAATGACGGAGGTCGTAGCGGCGCTGATTTGGGACGCGGATAAATTCATGATCTGCCAGCGGCCGGCGGGGAAGGCGCGCGGGCTGCTCTGGGAGTTTGTCGGCGGCAAGGTCGAACCCGGCGAGACGAAGGAGGAGGCGCTGATACGTGAGTGCCGCGAAGAGCTTGGCGTCAAGCTCTCCGTCGGCGATGTATTTATGGCGCTCGAACACCGTTATCCCGACATCACCGTACATCTCACCCTCTTCAACGCAAAGATCGCCGCCGGCACGCCGCGAAGGATCGAGCACAACGACATCCGCTGGATAAAAAAAGAAGAAATCCCCCTGTACGAGTTCTGCCCCGCGGATGCGGAGATATTGCGAAAACTGCGGAAAACCAGCCGCTAGCCTCTTTTCTTTGCCGGGCGCGCGGAGGTCCGCCAAGGCAATCCCGTAAACGACCGCCCCGCGCCGGCGCGTCATTTTCAGCGCTTTCACAATGTTTTACGCAAATCAGCGGAGAAATGCCGCCAAAAAAACGCGGAAAACACCCCCTCATAAATGTCCTCCTCAGCCGTCCAATTCCAAATGGACGCCCAAACGCCGTCGTCCGCGTTATTTTCGTTTTCACCAGCCAGCGCGCCCGTCCCGCAAAAGTTCGCCTATTGGCAGAACGAGGGTGTTTTTTATCGGCGATTTCATCATAAAGTGTAATTTTTTATTGACTCTCATTGCCTTTTATATACAAGAATATGGAGAGCTTTCAAAGTTAGCGGTATAATTACCCTGACAAGGCTCAATAAGGAGGCATCGGCTTGAATGAAAAAAGATAAAAGGGAGATAACGAGCTCCCTCACTCATCTCGCGGGGGCGCTATTTGCCGTCGCGGGCACGATAAAGCTCGCCTATGACGCCCTTGGCAAAGAGGGAGCGGCGGCCTTCGCTTCCGTGCTTATTTTCGGGATCAGCATGGTAGTGCTCTATTCGACGAGCTCGCTCTATCATTGGTGCTGCGCCGTTCAGGCACGCGCGGCGAAGTTTATGCAGCGGCTCGATCACATCGCGATCTTCCTGCTGATCGCGGGAACCTATACGCCGATCTGCGTCATTACTCTCGGCCATCCACTCGGCTATATCATGCTCTCTCTCGTCTGGGGCGCAGCCGCGGCGGGACTCTTAATGAAGATATTCTGGATGGAGGCCCCCGTCTGGCTCTCCTGTTCCATCTATGTGGCGATGGGCTGGATCGCGGCCTTCTTCGCCGTGCCGCTGGTGCGCGCGCTCACTCCGGGAGCCCTCGTCTGGCTTGTGGCGGGCGGGCTTCTCTACACCACGGGCGCCGTCATCTTCGGCCTCGAACGACCGCGGCTATCGTTCTCGTGGTTCGGCTCGCACGAGCTTTTCCATCTCTTTGTGATGGGCGGCTCTCTCTGCCACTATATCACCGTTTCGCACTATCTGGCCTGACGCTTTTTCCGAAGATAAATAATGGAGATAAACAACATTGCCTCCATATATTTCAGCCCCATAGATTCAACGAGCGGCATCATGTCCGTGATCGCGGCAAAGTTGCCGTGGGAATTATTCACGAAGCTCTTTTACAGGTCAGCTTTCCGCCGCTTATTTCCGCCTTTATCAAAATCAGCAAAATGGCCGCGGCGAGGCGGCGCGGTCTTTTTCTCCCCCTTGTAGACAGAGCATTAAAACTGACCAGAAAAAGGAGAGGGAATAATGAAGATCGCCAGATTTAAAGTCGAAGAATGGATGAACCTCAACGAGACGAAGGCTAAGTACAACATCGCGGAGACCTGCGTCGACTCCGTAACGCTGGAGGAGCTTTTCCGCCTTGCGGGACGCGACCGGCGGGAATTTTTTGAGGAGCTCTCGGAGCGGCGTATGACCTACGGCGAAATTTTCGGCGCGGCTGCGCTGAAGACGGCAATTTGCGGGCTCTACCGCTCTGTCGGCGCGGACGGCGTCGTCACGACGCACGGCGCGGCGGGGGCGAATCACCTGACGCTCTATTCGCTGGTCGAGCCCGGCGACGCGGTGGTCTCCGTGATGCCGGCATATCAGCAACTCTATTCCATCCCCGAATCATACGGCGCAAGGGTGCGCGTGCTGAAGCTGCAAAAGGCGGAAGGCTTTCAGCCTAACCTCGACCGTCTGCGCACGCTGGTCAACGAAAAGACAAAGGTCATCTGCATCAACAATCCCAATAACCCCACCGGCGCGCTGATGCCGGAGGAGACGCTGCGCGGCGTCGTCGAGATCGCCCGCGGCGTGGGAGCCTATATTCTCTGCGACGAGGTCTACCGGTTCCTCACCCAGGAGGAGGGCTATACTGAATCCATCGCCGACCTCTACGAAAAGGGGATCTCCGTCGGCAGCATGTCCAAGGTCTTCTCGCTCGCGGGGCTGCGCCTCGGTTGGATCGCGACGCGCAGCGAAGCGGCGATGCGCGAAATACTACTGCACCGTGATTACGACACGATCAGTTGCGGCCTGATCGACGAGGCGATAGCCACGGTCGCGCTCGAGGCAAAGGAGGCGCTCATCGCGCGCAGCCGGCAAATCGTGCGCGAAAATCTCGCGATCCTTGACGAATGGGTCGCAAAAGAGCCGCGTTTTTCCTACGTAAAGCCACAATGCGGCACGACGGCGCTGCTCTATTGCGACGCCGATACACCGTCGGAGGAGTTCTGCGCGAGGCTGCTCGCAAAGACGGGGGCCTTCCTCACGCCCGGCTCCTGCTTTGACGAGGAGCATTGTTTCCGCATCGGCTATGCCTGTGATAAAGAAGAGCTCAAAGCGGGGCTTGCGAAGCTCGGCGAGTTTGTAAAGGGGCTTGCGTAAAGGCGCGATCTCACCGCCGCCGTCAGGCGGCCGCGGTTTTGCGCCGTAAATCCCGCGATAAAAAGTCCGCCGTCCGGAATAGGGCTCTTCCGGACGGCGGACTTTTTATCTTGCGTGGCGGCGCCCGACGGCAGCCCGCGGAAAATACAAGCGCAGCCGCCGGCGACTAAGCGAAAAATAACTGTCTTATAAAGCAAGCAATTTATAGTCAATGAAAGTTAATAATATTCAACTCTTTTAAGCCGCTGTTTTCGCCATTTTTCTATTTTGCCGCCTCTAAAAGGCATCGTTACCGCCGCCTTTATCTCTTCCGCAAGCGGGGCTTTCCGTCGGGGAAAGGCGCCGCCGTCTTGTTTTTCTACGATTTTCCGACGCGGGAGGCCGATGCGGCGGAGACATGGCGTTTTTATAAAAGGCGCGAGGATACGCCCGGCGGGAGGGGACGCGAAGCACGGGCGGTTCAGTGGTGAAGCAAAGCTTTTCTTTAACGAGGCGCCGGAGATACGAAGGCAAAAGGCGGCAGAAAATCGCATGAGCATAACAAGACTCACACAAAAATAACGCCGCAGGCTGACAGAAATACAGGCGTGAAAAACGGCGCGGGATGCGTGTGAACACGCAGCCCGCGCCGTTTCCTTGCTTACTTTTGCAAAGTTAGGATCAGCAGCATATACCGGCGGGACTCTTCATCACACGGCCGGATTTTATCACCCACGCAGGGAAAAGTTTCTCATAGGAGGCCGTCAGCGGGTCATGTTCAAAAGCGATGAGGTCCGCCTCTTTGCCGGCATCGAGCGTCCCGATCTCCGCCTCAAGGCCGCAGAGCCTCGCGCCGCCAAGCGTCGCGGCAAACAGCGCCGCGCGCCGCGTCATGCCGGCCTTTCCCAGGAAAACTATCTCCTCCGCAAGGCAGCCGTGGTTCGTATCGTTGCCCACGGCGATGTTGAGCCCCAGTTCGACGGCACGCTTCACGACGGTAAGGTAGTTGGCGTAGGCGCCGCCGGCCTTCTCGCGCACAAAAGAGGAATTTTCCTCGCAGTCACGTATCGCGCGCTGTATGCCGCTGGTGACGACGAGCCAGGTGCCTCGTTCTTTCATCATCACCAGCTGCTCTTCCGTGAGAAAACATCCGTGCTCCACTGCGTCGACGCCAGCCGCGACCGCCCAGGTCGCGGCGTCGCCTCCGTGCGTGTGGGCGCCGACTTTTTTGCCGGCGGTGTGCGCTTCGTAGATTATCGCCGCGATCTCCTCCCGCGTCATCTCCGGGGTCACGGTACCGGTGCGCTGTGAGGTGGCTCCGCCGCTGATGAAGATCTTTACGAAATCTACGCCGGCTTTAAGCTGCCGGCGGACGGTCTTTCTCACCTCCGCCTCGCCGTCCGACTCCTCCCCCATAAACCACATATGGCCGCCGGTGCGCATTATCGACGGACCAGCCGCCAGAAGGCGCGGCCCGGGAACCAGCCCCTCTTCTATACCGCGCTTAACGGCGAAGTCTACATATTCCCGTTCTCCCGCGTCCCGCAGCGTCGTCACGCCGGAGCGGAGGGCGGCACGCGCGTTTTTCGCGGCGACGAGCGCCTGATAACCGAGGTGTTCCCCGATCTGCCGCACCTCATCTCCTACGTCGAAGCAGAGATGGTTATGCGCATCGACAAAACCAGGCAAAACGTATAAACCGGAAAGGTCCAGGTCTTCCCGTCCCGCCTCACCCTCGATATCAGTGATTTTCTCGATCTTCCCCTCGTTTATAAAGATATCGCCGCCCCTCTTCACATCTCCCGCGAGAGGGTCAAATATTGCACCGCATCTAATTTTCATCATCGTCAGAATCCTTTCCCAGCAAATAATAAATTACAGAGACTCCTGTAATCATCAACGGAATAATTGCGGCAATCAGCCATGCGTGAAATTCCATCTTCATCATCCTTTCTATCGACAGGGGAACCGTACAGGGCCAGCCGCTTAGCGGGCAGACTGGAGTTCCTCCACCACCCGTTCAAGCTGTTCTGCGTTGTAATCTTTTGAGATCGCCCGCAGCTCGCGCCGGATCTCATCCTGAGGCAGAGGCTTGGTTATGAGGCTCACAGCTGCGCCGGCGGCCAGAGAGAGCAAAAATCCGATACAGCCCTCGTGAATGTTCGAGGCCTTCGCCATCCCCGTGACGTTCCAAGTAACGCTCATCACAAAACCTGTGAACATCGCCGCGATCACGCCGCCTTCGGTGAGGCGCTTCCAGTAAAGAGAGAGGAGCAGCGCAGGGCCAAAGGTCGCAGCAAGGCCGCCGGAGGCAAAGAGCATAACGGTCATGATCGAGCGCCCGCCGGAATTTACCGCCAGGAATATCCCCAGGACAGCGATAAAGAGGACTGAAAAGCGGGAGACATTTACCAGACGCTCTTTAGAAGCATTTTTATCTATGCAGGCATGATAAAAATCTTCGCTCAGCGTGGAGGCGGCGCTCAGGAGACAGGAATCCACGGTAGACATGATCAGCGCCATCAGCGCCGCGAGCATTATCCCTGAGAACCACGGGTTGAGCACGCCGGTCAGCAGACGGCCGAAAATCGTCTCGGGGTCAGGGATGTCGGGAAAGTAAATGCGCCCCACCCAGCCGATAAGGTAGCCGGTCCAGTAATTAAGAAAGAAACCAAACATACCGATCATCGCCATTTTGCGCGTTGACTTTGAATCTTTTACCGCGAAGTAGCGTATCGTGTCATGAGGACGGCCGATGCACTGG
>CAKSWL010000031.1 GCA_934511335.1 uncultured Cloacibacillus sp.
GCGCAGGTCGCCGTGAGCAGAATAAAGACCGTAGGCCAGACACAGATATGGCAGGCGCAGAATCCCGTCGTGATCTTTTCGGCGGTGACGCGCGCCGCGAAGGGAGCGTAAGTCAATGATACATTTTGTCGGAGCGGGGCCGGGAGCCCCGGACCTCATCACTCTGCGCGGAGCGAAGCTCCTTGGGGAGGCGGGAATGATAATCTACGCCGGTTCGCTCGTGAACCCGGAGCTTCTGAAACACGCGAAGACGGGCTGCGAGATCCACGACAGCGCCGCTATGACGCTCGACGAGGTGATAGAAAAGCTGCGCGAAGCGCACGAGGCGGGTATCGACGCGGTGCGCCTCCACACGGGGGACCCCTCCATCTACGGCGCGATCCGCGAGCAGATGGACCGGCTGAAGGCGCTTTCCATCCCCTACGACATCACGCCCGGCGTCAGCTCCTTCTGCGCCGCGGCCGCGGCCGCGGAGGTGGAATACACGCTGCCTTCGGTGAGTCAGACGGTGATCATCACGCGCATGGAGGGACGCACGCCCGTCCCGGACAAAGAAAAGATACGGCTGCTCGCGCAGCATCAGGCTTCGATGGTGCTCTTCCTCTCTACGGGGCTGATAGACGACCTCTGCGCCGAGCTGGTCATAGGCGGATATACCCCCGAAACAAAAACGGTGATGGTCTATAAGGCCTCATGGCCAGAGCAGCGGGTGCTCCGCGCCACGCTCGCCACCCTGCCGCGGCTCGCGGCGGAGGCGGGGATAAAGAACACGGCGCTGATCCTCGTGGGCGACTTCCTCGGCGACGAATACGAGCTTTCGAAGCTTTACGATAAACATTTTTCGCACGGCTTCCGCAAAGCCGCCGAATAAGAGATGAAGCTCCACGCGGCGGCATTCTCGCAAGAGGGGGCGGCGCTCGCCCTTCGGATCGCGCGGGCCTTCGGCGGCACGGCCTGGTCTCCCGAAAGATACGCGGGCGGGGGAGTGCTTCCCTTCGGCGCTTCGCTCGGCGACTGGACCGGCGCGCGATTTTCGGAAAGCGAGGCGTTGGTCTTCGTCTCTTCCTGCGGCATTGCGGTGCGCGCCGTCGCGCCATACCTTAAAGGCAAAGAGCGGGACCCGGCGGTCGTCGTCACCGACGAACGCGGCGCAAGCGTCATCTCCCTGCTCTCGGGGCATCTCGGCGGCGCCAACGAGCTTGCGCGGCGCATCGCCGAGATCATCGGGGGCCGCCCCGTAATCACCACCGCCACCGACGTAAACGGCATCACGCCGCCCGACTCGTGGGCGGTGGAGAACGGCTGCGCGATCGAAAACCTGCCCGCCGCAAAGCGTGTCGCCGCGGAGCTGCTTGCGGGACACACCGTCGGCGTCGCCGTCACCGACGAACTGCAGCCGGCCCCCTACCCCGTCACGCTGTGGCTGCGGCCGAAGAATCTGGCCGTCGGCGTCGGCTGCAAGCGCGGTACGGAGCCGGAGCTGCTGCGCGGATGTTTTTTAGATTTTATGAAAAAGAGCGGCTATTCTCCGCTCTCGGCCGCCGTCGTCGCCTCTGTCGAACAAAAAAAGGACGAGGCGGCGATCGCTGGTCTTGCGGAATTTTATCAAATACCTTTTGAGACCTTCACGGCGGCTGAGCTGATGGCGCTGCCGGGCGAGTTCACCCCTTCGCCCGCAGCGATGGCGGCGGTCGGGGCCGACAACGTCTGCGAACGCGCGGCGCTTGCGGCATCGCGGGGCGGCTACATGGTGCGCCTCAAGACAAAATACCCCGGCATCACCTTCGCGCTGGCAAGAAAAAGGAGTCTGTGATTTATGGCTGCGGAAATAAAGATCGCCGGATTGGATTATCGGTCGGCCGCCGTCGACATCCGGGAAAAATTCACCTTCACCGAAAGCGAGCGGCGCGCGCTGCTGCGTGAAGTCGCCCCTTATGCACAGGAGGCGGTCCTCATCTCCACCTGCAACCGCACGGAGCTGGCCGTCGTTTCAGAAGAGGAGCCCGCGGAGCTGCTGCACCGCGCGCGCGGCTGCGGCAATTTTTTCTCACTGCGCGGAGAGGCCGCCGTCACGCGCATCTTCGAGATCGCCGCGGGGCTTCACTCACAGATACCGCTTGAGGATCAGATCCTGGGGCAGATGAAGGATGCGCTCGCCGCCTCGCGCGAGGAAAAAACCTGCGGAGCGCTGCTCGGGCAGCTTTTTCAGCGCGCGGTCACGGCGGGCAAGGAGATCCGCACCAAATACAAGGCGCTGCCGCACGAATGTTCCGCGGCGGCGGCGGCCTGCACGGCGGCGGCGGAAGGGTTCAAATCTCTGCACGGAGTCCCCGCCCTCGTCGTCGGCAGCGGCGAAATGGGCATGATCGCGGCGCAGCTGCTGCACGACCGCGGCGCGGCGGTGCGCATGACGCGCCGCCGCTGCCGTAAGGACGGCGCGCAGCCGCCCTCCGGCGTAGAGCTGATCCCCTATGAGAGAAGATACGAGGCGCTGCGGGAATGCCGCCTCGTGATCTGCGCGACGGCAAGCCCGCACTTCGTCCTCACGGCAGAAGAATTCCCCGACGACGGCGTAGCTAGGATGATGATAGACCTCGCCGTCCCGCGCGACATCGAACCGGCCTTCATGAAGCGCCCCTCGGTGACGCTGGTGGACATGGACGGCTTAGGACGCGGCGTACTGCCGGCGGATTTCCTGCGGGAGATCAAAAAAAGCGTCGCGGAGCACACCCGGCGCTTTCACGAATGGCGGCAGATACATGAATGCATGCCCTATATAGAAGACGTCTGCTCCTTCGCCGAGCGCGAACTGGCAAGCGAGCTCGGCTGCGAAAGCGACGAAGAATACTCGCGCGTAAAGGCCGCCTCCCGCAGCATGATGAACAAACTTCTCTTCTCATTAAAAGAAAGGGTTGATATCGATATGGCAAAAGAATGTTACTGCGCGCTCGCAAAGGCGGCGCAAAGATGATATACGTCGTCGGCTTAGGCCCCGGAGGGCCTGAACAGATAACGCCGCGGGCGCTTTCAGCGCTGGAAAAATGCGATCTGATCGTCGGCTACAAAGCCTACATAGAGCTGATCCGCCCTCTCTTTGAGGGACGCAAAGAGCTCGTCGCCTCGCCGATGAAAAAGGAGCGTGCGCGCTGTGAGGAGGCGCTTTCGCTTTCGCTCTCCGGCCGCACCGTCGGGCTCGTATCCAGCGGCGACCCGGGAATATACGGGATGGCGGGGATCATGCTGGAGGTGGCGCAGGACAAGACGGAAGTAGAGATAGTCCCCGGCATCACCGCCGCCGCGAGCGCCGCCTCGATACTCGGCGCGCCGCTGATGCACGACTTCGCGGTGATCAGCCTCAGCGACCTGCTGACGCCGTGGGAACTTATCGAAAGGCGGCTGCGCGCCGCCGCGGAGGCTGATTTCATCATCTGCATCTACAACCCCGCGAGCCACGGACGCCCCGGCCACCTCGCGCGCGCCGCGGCGATCCTCATGGAAAAACTGCCGAAAGACCGCGCCGCCGGCTGGGTGCGCAACGCCGGCCGCGACGGGGAGAGCCGCGGGCTCACCACGCTCGACGGACTGAAAGAGGCGCCGATAGACATGTTCTGCACCGTGATAATCGGCAACTCCGCCACCCGCGTGATAAACGGACACCTGGTAACGCCGCGCGGCTACCGGCAAACCGAAGAGGACGAGGGCTGAGATGGAGCGGCGGATACTGCTTTTCGGCGGCACCACCGAGGGGCGCGAACTGACGCGCTTCGGACTGCCGCTCATATATTCGGTCGCCACCACCTACGGCGCGGAGCTGGTGCGCGGAGCGGAAAACACCGTAGCCGTCGTCGGGCGCATGAACGCCGAAGAGATGGAGAAATTCATCAGAGATTCGGGAATCGCCTGCGTCATCGACGCAACACACCCCTACGCACGCGAAGCCCGCGAGAACATCCGCGCCGCCTGCGCCGCCGCCGGCACGCCGCTTATGCGCGTGCAGCGCAAAGAAAGCGCAGCCGACGGCGACGTCGTTCGTGTGAAGAGCGCGGAAGAGGCGGCCAGCTACCTTGAGGAGACGACGGGCAACATCCTGCTGACCACCGGCAGCAAAGAGCTTGAGGCGTTCGCCCGCGTCAGCGCGCGCGCGCGGCTTTTCGCGCGGGTGCTGCCCGACCCCGAGGTAATAAAAAAATGCGCCGCGTGCGGCTTTGACAGCGGACATATCATCGCGATGCAGGGCCCCTTCAGCCTGCGCATGAACGAGGAGATGATCCGCTTAACGGGCGCGCGCTGGCTCGTCACCAAGGACGGCGGCGCCGCCGGCGGCCTGGAAGAAAAGATCGCGGCGGCGCGCAGCTGTAAGGCGCGCGTCGTCATGATCGAGCGGCCGCATGAAGAAGGCGGACACAGCTGCGCCGAGGCGCTGCGCTGGGCGCGCCGGATCCTCGGCCTCTCGCGCCCGCCGCTCTTTCCGTTGCTGACGGACATGGAGGGACGCTCCGCGGTGATCGCGGGCGGCGGGCGGATCGCGGCGCGGCGCGCGGCGACGCTGGTGAAATGCGGCGCGGCGGTGACCGCCGTCAGCCCCGAATTCTGTCCGGAGTTCAAGGAGCTGAAATGCCGGTGCGAGAAAAAGCTCTGGGAGCCGGAAGACCTAGAGGGCGCGGCGCTCGCGGTGGCGGCGACCGACGACGAAAAGGTCAACGCCGCCGTCGGCGCCGAGGCAAAACGGCGCGGCATACCGGTAAGCGTGGCAGACAGCGCGGCGGACTGCAGCTTTTATTTTCCCTCTCTCGTAACGAGCGGCGAGGTCTCGGCCTCAGTTTCGGCGGGGGCGCTTTCCCCTGCGCTGACGCACAGGCTCGCAGATCGTCTCCGCTCCGTCTGGGACGAGTGGGTGAAAGAGGAGCGCGCCGCTTTGGAGGACCAAAGAAATCATGGATAAAAGAATCATTCGTTTCGGAAGCAGAAGGAGCGCGCTCGCGCTCGCGCAGACAAAGCTCGTGATGGAAGCGGTGGCCCGCGCCCACCCCGAGCTTGCGGTCGAGCTCGTCGCGATGGAGACCACCGGGGACAGAAATATGAAGCCCTTCTCCGAAGCCTCCGATAAATTCGGCATCAAAGGACTTTTCACCCAGGAGCTTGAGGAGGCGCTGCTGTCGGGGGCCATCGACGTCGCCGTCCACAGCCTAAAAGATATGCCGATGAACGCAAACCCGGCGCTGCCGCTCGTCGCCTATTCAAAACGCGAGGACCCGCGCGACGCGCTCGTCCTGCCGGAGGGGCGGACGGAGCTCGGGACGGGCGCCATCGGCTGCTCCGCAGCGCGGCGGCGCGTACAGCTCGCGGCGCTCTACCCCGGCGCGCGCGTCGAACCGGTGCGCGGCAACGTCAACACCCGTCTGCGCAAGCTCGACGGCGGGGAATTCTCCGCGCTCGTGCTCGCGGCGGCCGGCCTCAAACGGCTCGGCCTCGAGGGACGCGCCGCCAGATATTTTGAGACGGACGAAATGATCCCCGCGCCGGGGCAGGGTATCCTGGCCTGCCAGGGACGCGCGGGGGAGGACTATTACTATCTGGCGGCGGTGCGCGACGAAGAGGCGGCGGCCTGCGCCGCGGCGGAACGGGCCTTCTCCGCCGCGCTCGGCGGCGGCTGCACCGCGCCCGTGGGAGCCTTCGCCAGCCTTGACGGCGAAGAGATAACGATCGTTGGGCTCTGCGCCGACGAAAGCGGCCGCGACATCCGCCGCGGCACGGCGCGCGGAGCCATAAAAGAAAAGACCGTCATCGCGGCGAGGCTCGCGCAGGAACTTTCAAGGGGGAAGAGCTATGACAGATAAAAAAGGAAGCGTGGCGCTCATCGGCGCGGGCCCCGGAGAGGCGGGGCTCTTCACTCTGCGCGGCCGCGAATTGCTTGAGGCCGCCGATTGTGTAGTCTACGACCGGCTCGTCGGCGACGGCGTACTCGCGATGATGCCGGCGGCGGCGGAAAAGATCAGCGTCGGCAAGACCGGCGGCGGCCCCTCCGCGCCCCAGCGCGAGATCGAAGAGATTCTTGTGCGCGAGGCGAAAAAGGGGCGGCGCGTCGCGCGGCTCAAGGGCGGCGACCCCTTCATGTTCGGGCGCGGCGGCGAGGAGATCGAGGCGCTGAACCGCGAAGGCATCCCCTTTGAAGTCGTCCCCGGCGTCACCTCGGCGCTCGCTGGGCCGGCCTGCGCCGGCATCCCCGTCACGCACCGAGGCATCGCGCGCTCCGTCCACATCATCACGGCACACACTAAAGAGGGGACCATCGCGCCCGTCGATTACGAGTCGCTCGCCAAGCTCGGCGGCACGCTCGTCTTCCTCATGGGGGCCGGCGCCGCCGCCGAAATCTGCGCGGCGCTCATGAACGCCGGCATGGGGGCGGACACTCCCGCCGCCGCCGTGGAGAACGCAAGCACGGCGGCTCAGCGCCTCATCGGCGGCACGCTCGCGACCCTTGCCGCCGCCTGCGCAAGGCAAAAACTGAAATCTCCCGCGCTGATCGTCGTCGGCGCGGTAACGGCCTTCGCGGAAGAATTCGCCTGGAAAAAATTCCTGCCGCTCGCGGGACACAAGATAATCGTCACCCGCCCGCGCGAACGGGCGGGAAGGCTTGCGGCGATGCTCCGCGAACGAGGCGCGGAGGTGGTGGAACTGCCCAGCATCAGCACGCGCCGGATCTGCGCCGAGCCGCCGGACTTTTCAAAATACGGCTGGCTCGGCTTCACGAGCATGACCGGCGTGGAGGCGCTCTTCGCGCTGCTCGCGGAAAGGGGCCGCGACGTCCGTTCCCTCGGTGCGGCAAAGATCGCGGCGATCGGCCCCGCGACCGCGAAGGCGCTGAGGGAGCGCGGCCTGCTCACAGACTACATGCCGGAGGTATACGACGGCGTCCACTTGGCGCGCGGCCTCGCCGCGCTCGCCAAAGATACGCCCATTTTGATGATCCGCGCGAAAGAGGGCTCGCCCGAACTGACGGCGGAGCTCGCGGCGCGGGAACTCGACTTCACCGAACTGCCGCTGTATGAGACAATATACGAAAAGGCCGAGACCATCCCGCAGGGCGCGGACACGGCGATCTTCACGAGCGCCTCCACAGTGCGCGGCTTCAAGGCGGCGATGCCGGAGCTTACAATAGAACGCGCCTGCTGCATCGGCGAACAGACGGCGGCTGAAGCGCGCCGCGCCGGCTTCAAACGGATAATAACGGCTCAAAAGGCGACCTTGGAGAGCCTCATAAATACTTTGGAGGAAGATATAAGATGATCGTACGTCCGAGAAGGCTGAGAAAAAACAAAATAATCCGCGACATGGCGGCGGAGACGCGCCTCTCCCCCTCCATGCTCGTCTATCCGATATTTATCCGCGAGGGCACGGGCATCATTGAAGACATCCCCGCGATGCCGGGGCAGAAGCGCTACAGCCCCGACACCTTCCCCCGCGTCCTCGAAGAGGTACAGCGCGCGGGGGTAAACTCCGTGCTCCTCTTCGGCATCCCCGAACGCAAGGACGACTTCGGCAGCGAGGCCTATAACGAGAACGGGGTCATCCAGCAGGCGCTGCGCGCCGGTAAGAGACATTTCCCCGAAATGTGCTTCATCGGCGACGTCTGCCTCTGTGAATACACCTCGCACGGCCACTGCGGCCTGCTCAAGGGCGAGACGGTGGACAACGACCCGACGCTCGACCTGCTCGCGAAGACGGCCCTCTCCCAGGCGCAGGCGGGCGCCGACATCGTCGCCCCCTCCGACATGATGGACGGACGAGTCGCGGCTATCCGCGCGAAGCTGGACAGCGCGGGGCTGGACGACACGCTGATCTTTTCCTACGCCGTGAAATACGCTTCGGCCTTTTATGGGCCCTTCCGCGAAGCGGCGGGCTCCGCTCCCTCGTTCGGCGACCGCAAAAGCTACCAGATGGACCCGCGCAACGTGCGCGAGGGCGTGCGCGAGGCCCTGCTCGATATCGAGGAGGGCGCCGACATGATCATGGTGAAACCTGGGCTCCCCTACCTCGACGTGCTGCGCGCGGTGAAAGAGGCCTCCTGCGTCCCCGTCGGCGCCTACTGCGTCAGCGGCGAATACTCGATGATCAAGGCCGCCGCCGAACGCGGCTGGCTCGATGAAAAACGCGTCATAGCCGAGTCGGCGGCCTGCCTTGCGCGCGGCGGCGCGGACGTCATCGTCAGCTACTTCGCCCCCGAGCTCGCGCGGATGATGAAGGAGGGCGAACTCTAATGAGCCAGAGCCAGTGCGAAAGATTATTTGAAGAGGCGCGGCGTTTCATCCCCGGCGGCGTCAACAGCCCCGTCCGCGCCTTCAAAAGCGTCGGACGGACTCCGGTCTTCGCCGCGCGCGGCGAGGGAGCCTATATCTGGGATGCCGACGGCCAGCGTTACACCGACTACATCGGCTCCTGGGGACCGCTCATTCTCGGCCACGCCTACGGCCCCGTCGTGGACGCCGTCTGCGAGGCGGCGCGCGAAGGCACGAGCTTCGGCCTGCCTACGGCGCTCGAAGTCGAAATGGCCCGCCTTATCACGGAACTCGTCAAAGGCGTCGAAATGGTGCGCATGGTCTCCTCCGGCACCGAGGCGGTCCTCTCGGCGATCCGCGCGGCACGCGGCTTCACCGGCCGCGAGCTGGTCGTAAAATTTGAGGGCTGCTACCACGGACACTCCGACGGCATGCTCGTGAAAGCCGGCTCCGGCCTGGCGACCGCGGGACAGCCCGACAGCGCCGGCGTCCCCGCAAAGACCGCGGCGGAGACTATCACCTGCCGCTACAACGACCTTGAAGCGATGAAAGAGATCTTCGCAGCTCACAGGGACGAGGTCGCCGCGGTGATCGTCGAACCGGTCGGCGCTAACATGGGCGTCGTGCCTCCCGCGCCGGGTTTCCTTGAAGGGCTGCGCCGGATCACCGCCGATCACGGCGCGCTGCTGATCTTCGACGAAGTGATCACCGGCTTCCGCCTCTCGCTGCACTGTGCCTCGGGATACTTCGGCGTCACCCCCGACCTCTGGACCTTCGGCAAAATCATCGGCGGCGGCCTGCCCGTCGGAGCTTACGGCGGGCGGCGCGACGTCATGTCGATGGTCGCCCCGCTCGGCCCCGTCTACCAGGCGGGAACGCTCTCAGGAAACCCTGTGGCGATGGCCGCCGGGCTCGCGGCCCTCACGGCGCTGCGCGAAAACCCGCTCATCTATAAAGAACTGGCGGCCAAAGGTGAAAAACTGCGCGGCGGCCTGGACAGCATCTTTAAAAAATACAGCCTCCCCGCCTGCGTACAGGGCGTCGGATCGCTTGCGACAATATTTTTCACCGCGGGTCCGGTAGACAGTTATGACGAGGCGAAAAAAAGCGACACCGCGGGTTACGCCCGCTTCTGGAGCGGCATGGCCGCGCGCGGCGTCCTGCTTGCCCCATCGCAGTTCGAGGCGCTCTTCCTCAGCGCCGCGCACACGGACGAAGATATCGAATACCTTCTCGTCTGCGCCGACGAAGTGGCGGGCGGCGCGGAGTTTTAAAAGATGCCAGGCGGAAAACAGCAGGGGAAAGTACAGATATACACCGGCTGCGGCAAGGGCAAAAGCACCGCGGCCTTCGGGCTTGCAATGCGCGCGGCCGGCTGCGGCGGTAAAGTCTTCATCATCCAGTTTCAAAAAGCCCGCCTCTGCGGCGAGCACAAGAGCGCCGAAAAACTCGGCATCGGGATCGCCCAGTGCCCGCAGGGACGCGGCAGCGGCCCCTGCGCCGCCCCCTGCCCGCTGATGACGACGGCATGCGGGATGCTGCGGGACGGCGGCGCCGACCTGCTGATCCTCGACGAGATCATGGCGGCGATGCGGTACGGTTGCATCACCCTGCAAGAGTCGCTTTCTCTCCTCGACACGCGGAGCGAAAAGACCGAGCTCGTACTCACGGGACGCGGCGCGCCGGCGGCGCTGATAGAGCGCGCGGACCTCGTCACCGAAATGAAAAAGATAAAGCACTACTACGACGCCGGCCTGCTGGCAAGACGCGGGATAGAATATTAGCGATCAGCGGACGGCGCGTCAACGTGAGATTTTATATGACAAAGAAATACGAGGTGAGGACAACATGAAAAACTGCACCGGGATCATGATACAGGGAACTTCGAGCGACGCGGGCAAAAGCTTCGTCACCACGGCGCTCTGCCGTATATTCTCCGACATGGGCTACGCCGTCTGTCCCTTCAAATCACAGAACATGTCAAACAACTCCTGCGTCACTCCCGACGGCCTCGAAATGGGGCGCGCGCAGGGAGTACAGGCGGAGGCGGCGCGCGTCGAGCCGCAGACCTACATGAACCCGATCCTGCTAAAGCCGCGCAAAGACACCTCTTCGGAGATCGTACTCATGGGCAAGGTCTTCGACGCTCCCTGCGACAAAAACTACTACCGGACCTTTACGCTCGGCAAGGGACTTGAGACCCTGCGCGAAGCGCTCGCCATCATCGACGAAAAATACGAGGTGATGGTCTGCGAGGGCGCTGGAAGCCCCGCGGAGGTCAACTTAAACGCCGCGGAAATCGTCAACATGCGCGTCGCGCAAGAGGCCGACATTCCCGTGCTGCTCGTCGCCGACGTCGATCGCGGCGGCGCCATCGCCTCCGTCGTCGGCACCCTCGAACTGCTCGGCAATGACCGCCGCCGCGTCAAAGGGATCATCTTCAACAAATTCCGCGGCGACCTCTCGCTCTTCGAGGACGCGGTGGAATTCACCGAAAAAAAGACCGGCGTCAAAGTGGTCGGCGTCATGCCGTGGCTCACCGACGTCGTCATCGAGGGCGAAGACATTATGAGCATCAACTGGGCAAGGAGAGAGCGCAGCGAGGCCGCGGAAAAACTCCGTCTCGGAGTCGTCAAATTCCCGCGCATCTCCAACCACACCGACATCGAAGCCTTCCGCTTCGAGCCCGACGTGGAAATAAGCGAGCTCTCCTCCCCCGCGCAGACGGATGCGCTCGACGCCATAATCCTGCCCGGCACCAAAAGCACCGTGCTCGACATGAAATACCTGCTCGATTCCGGCATGGCCGACGCGATCCGCCGCTTCTACCAAAGAGGCGGCGCCGTCTACGGCCTCTGCGGCGGCTACCAGATGATGGGCGAGAAGATCGACGACCGCGGCCTTCGCGACAACGACAAAATCCCCGAGATCGAAGGCCTCGGCCTGCTGCCCGCCGTCACCACCTTCGGATGTGAAAAAACGACCGTCCGCCGCCGCGGGCGCGCGATACATCCCTCCTTCAAAGAAGAGACGCCCGTCGAGGGTTACGAAATACACTTCGGAAAGACGCGTTTGCTGCGCGGCGCGCCGGGCTTCGCGCCGCTCTTCGAACTTGACGGCGAGGCCGACGGCCTCGCCGACAGCGAACTGCGCGCCGCCGGCAGCTACCTGCACAACGCCTTCCATAACGACCTCTTCCGCTCCTTCTGGCTCAACCGCCTGCGCCAAAAACGCGGCCTGCCGGAACGCGAAGCCATCTCGACGGCGGCGGTCAAGGAGGCGGCCTACGACGCCCTCGCGGCGCAGGCGCGCAAAAATCTCGATATGGACTACATCATCAAAGAGATCATGCGCCTGACGAAGGCTCCGAAAGAGGGCTTCAAATGAGCCGCGCCGAACGTCCCCGCCTGCTCATAGCCGCCGCCCACAGCGGCAGCGGCAAAACGACGATCACAAGCGGCATCACGGCGGCGCTCGCCGCACGCGGGCTGCGTGTACACCCCTACAAAGTCGGCCCCGACTACATCGACCCGGGATACCTCGGCGCGGCGGCGGGCGGACGCGCCGACAACCTCGACACCTGGCTCATGGATGAGGCGGTGATGAAGAAAATCTTCGTCTCCGCCTCCGAAGAGGCCGACATCTCGATCATCGAGGGCGTCATGGGGCTCTACGACGGCGGACGCGGCGGCGTCAGCAGCACCGCGCAGATCGCAAAGGCCCTCCAGGCCCCTGTACTGCTCGTCATCGACGTCCGCTCCATGGGCGAAAGCGCGGCGGCGGTCGCCAAAGGCTTTTGCGACTACGACCCCGATGTCGGCCTTCGCGGCGTGATCATAAACCGCTACGGCTCCGAAAGCCACAAACAGATGGTCTGCGAGGCGATAGAACGCCTCGGCCTGCCCGTCGTCGGCGCCGTGCCGCGCAATAAAGAGGCGGAGGTGCGCGAACGCCACCTCGGACTGCTGCCCGTGGAGGAAAACAGCAACCGCGAATATATTGAAAACATCAGAAAAATGATCGAACCGGCGATAGACCTCGACGCGATCCTGAAAATCGCCGCCAGCGCCCCGCCGCTTGCGACGTCCGCCGCCGCGCCGCGCGCGGAAAAGAGGACGGTGATCGCCGTCGCGCGCGACGAGGCCTTTTCCTTCTATTACCCCGAAAGCATCGCCGCTCTCGAGGCGGCGGGGGCGGAGATCATCACCTTCAGCCCGCTTAACGACGCCAAGATCCCCGTCTGCTGCGGCCTTATCTTCGGCGGCGGTTTTCCCGAGGTCTTCGCGGCGCGGCTTGCGGCAAACATCTCGATGAAAGAGTCGATCGCCGGGGCCGCGGCCAGCGGAATGCCGATATACGCCGAATGCGGCGGCTTCATGTACCTCACGCGTGAAATAAAAGACTTCGAAGGCGCGGCGCACCAGATGTGCGGCGTCATCCCCATGAGCTGTAAAATGAACGACAGCCTGCGCACCGTCGGCTACGTCACCGCGAGGGCGCTCTCCGACAACGTAATCGCGAAAGAGGGCGAAGAGCTGCGCGGCCACGAATTCCACTTCTCCAGCGCCGAAGCCGATTACGGCCTCCCCCGCGCCTTTCGGTTCACCAAAAACCGCACCGGCGAAGGCTACGACGCCGGCTACGCCAAGGGCAACATCTTAGGCTCCTACCTCCACCTGCACTTCGCAGGCTTCCCAAAAGCGGCGGCAAGATTTGTGGAGAGGTGCGGGGAATATAAGAGCGCCGCGAAAGATTAGGCAGGCGGAAGACAAACAGACTTCCAAAAGGCGCGCGGCGAAATGTAACCTCTTTTATTCGTGAGCCGCGCCGCTAACACCACTTGCGCCGCGCGACCTTGCTCTTCAAAAAGAGTTTGTTCTTCGGCGTGGCTCTGACTGGACGCAGCTTGCCGCGCCGGACCAGATACTCAATATTCTGCCGTGAGCATTCCAGCAGCTCTGACGCTTCAGCGGTGTTGACGACCCGGTTCTCCACAAAGCGGCGAAAATCGCCTAAGGACAACGGAACCGCCTCGCCGCTTTCATATAAAACGCCGTCTGCCAGTTCCAGATTTTCACCCCAGCAGACGCCGTAGCCACCCGCCTGAACGCCGTCCGCGCGGAACAGCTCGTCGTTATACAGCAGCGGGGTGAATGATCGGCCCTTTTCCTACTTGTCATATATCAAGTAAGTAGAAAACGCTCCGTCAATGACAATCTCACCTCCGAACGGCTTTCAAAAATGGTAAGGAGGTGCGGACAAAAAACTGATTTCGACGGTCTAACGCAGTAACTACACAGCACCATTCCATGCGCCACAAAATTAACGACGGTCTCCACGCCACTAACTGCGTTACTGTCTTTAATATCTAAGCAACGCTCCAAGTGGATAAACAAAGAGCTTCATTACCTCTTTAAATTTTTATACTTCCACTTAATTGGGTAGCAATGTGAGCAGCATAGTTGTCCGTCATCCCAGAAATATAATCTAGAACTCTGTGGTACGCATCAAAGGTCGTGTTGTCTTTTTGTATTGCCGTTGTTCCCATGAGTTCACAAATCTTCCGTGTCTTAAACGAGGGAGATTTTCCTTTTGTTAGCTCTAAAGCAGCAATACAAAAATTTCTTAGTAAAATATCCATGATACTATGTACACTGATTTCTAATTCTATTTTTCTCTGATCTCTGAAAACTTTTTCCTTACAAGTATCTGACATTTTTTTTAGAATAGATTTTTCTGGCTCTCGTA
>CAKSWL010000032.1 GCA_934511335.1 uncultured Cloacibacillus sp.
GCAGTACTATCATCGCGCCGGCCCTGATCGGCATGAAGGTGCTGCCCCTTTCCGCACACCTCTTCGTCTTCTACTTCGGCATCATGGCCGACCTCACGCCGCCCGTCTGCCTCGCCGCCTTCACGGGCGCGGGCATTGCGGGAGCGAGCCCTGCCAAGACTGGGATGACGGCGACGCGGATCGCATTGGCCTCCTACCTGCTGCCCTACTGCTTCGTCTATAATCCAATGCTGCTGCTGCAGAATGTCGAGGCCGTAGAACTCGTCGTTCTTGTCGTTTCGGCCGTACTGGGGGTCATCGCGCTCGCGGGCTCTTTCGAAGGCTGGTTCTGCAGGGATCTGAAATCATACGAGCGGGTGCTGTTCGGCATCATCGCGCTGCTCTCGATACACCATGATTTCTGGATCAGCGTCGCCTCCATCGCGGGGATCGCGGTGCTTGCGGTGTACTTTAAAAAAAGCTCCGGCAGTTCGTCTTCGGGAGATATGAAGGCGGCTTCTGCCTCATAACCGTCTGAACCGATTACGGTAAAATCATCGCGCCGGCCTCTTTAATGTCATAAGAGGCCGGTTTTTATTGTATAATCTACCGGTACAGGAGGTGGAGTGTAATGTCTTCACAATTCTACACGATATTTGCCGTCGCCTTGGGCAGCGGGCTTGGCTATAAATTGAACTTTCCCGCCGGCGCGATGGTCGGCGGACTTCTCGGCGGTCTCATCGTCAAGGGGATATTGACCATGGGGCTGGATCCGAAAATAGATTGGCTCTCCTATCTTTCTCAGGCGCTCGTGGCCTATGTGCTGGTTCGCGGCAGCGATTTTTCTTCTTTGCGCGAGCTGCCGAAATACCTTCCCGCGGCGGTCGCCTACAGCCTGATGCTGTTATTCTTCACGCTGGGGCTGGCCTGGATTTTTTCCCGCCTCTGCGGGATGGACTTCCTTACGTCGCTGTTTGCGACTACTCCCGGCGGGCTCACCGGGATCTCCGTCGTGGCGGTGGACATCGGCGCGAACCCCGCGATCTCCGTGCTTTTCAACATCTGCCGCATCGTCACGGTGCTTGTTGTGGTGCCGATCCTGGCCAATATAATAGTGCGGCGCTGAGGGGCATACGAAATGGGGCGCAGACAACCGTTTATATGGCATTCGCTGAACACCTTCAGAAAACTGGCCTGTTCGCTGCCGCATGAAAAGGCGGTCGCGATGGGGGGTGCTTTAGGATCCCTTGTCGCCCGTTTTTCCCGGAAGAAGGTCTCCGAGGCTCAGGAGCGCTGCGCGCGGGTCCTGGGCGTCTCGCGCGAAAGGGCGCTGGCGATCGTGCTCGGCTCCTACGACCATTTCGGCCGCGCCGCTGCGGAGTTTGCGAGAATGCCCGTCATGGCGGACAAGATAGATTCGCTGGTGCATTTTACAGGGCACGAGTACCTTGTGGAGGCGGTGAAGTCCGGGCGCGGGGCGCTGCTCGCCACGGCGCATATCGGCAACTGGGAATATGCCGCCTGCTGGCTCGCGCATCAGGGGCTGCCGGTCAATTCGCTCGGCACCGACCAGCGCGACGACCGGATCACCGAACTCATCAAGGAGCTGCGCCGCGCCGGCGGCTCAAAGGCGCTCGGCAAAGCCAGCGACCTGCGGTCGATGATTAAGGCGCTGCAAAAGGGGGAGATAATCGCCGTTCCCGTAGACCAGGACGCCAAGGAGGCGGGGCTCGTCTCGCCGTTTCTCGGCTTTCCCGCCAGTACGCCCCTCGGCCCGGCGAAACTGGCCGCGAAGCTCGGCTGCGACGTCATCCCCGCTATTTGTACGCGGAACGCCGACGGAATCACCTTTGAGACGAAAATATTCCCGCCGATGAGGGGCCGTAACGGAGAGCCCTTCGGCAAAGATCTCCAGACAAGCACCGACGACCTGAACGCCGTGATCTCCGACGGCATTCGCGAGCACCCAGAACAATGGATGTGGATGTACCCGCGTTGGGAATCCGTAGAAAGAGGCATTTTTGATGAATGTGGGAATTGATCCGGGACGCTGGAAGATCGGCGTCGCCTTCGCCGAAGACGGGGCGCTGCTCTTTTCCGCGATCGTTCCTGCCGGGGAACGCGCCGTCATTATCAAAGCCTTTGAAAGCGGCGCTTGGGAGCTTCTCGAAGGTTGGCGCGCGGAGGGCGGCGCGGAAGTGATCCGCGGACGCGCCGCCGAAAGCGTCTATATCGGCGACGGCACCTCCGCGAAAGAATTTTTTCAGGAATTTCCCTTTAAATACACGAAGATAGACGAATATGGCACGACGCTGGCGGCGAGAAAAATATATTGGCGGCTGCACCCGCCGAGCGGGATCATGAAGCTCGTTCCGCTCTCGCTGCGCACGCCGCCGCGAAATATAGATGATCTGGCCGCCTATGCCATTATGTTAAGGGCTGAAAACCGCTTAGATTAGCTCCACGTTCACGCCGTAAGGCGCGAGCTCTCCGTTCAGACCCTCCGCGACGGCTTTCACCGCCGCGCGGTACATGCCCGCGGTCAGATTCTCCCGCTCGCGCGGCAGTCTCACGACGATCTCGGGCGCTTCTCCGCCTATCATATAGGGCAGGGCGCATTTACAGAGCATAAATAAACCGTTTACCGCCGCAGTATGGGCCGTGAAATCCTCATCCGTAAGGTCAAGAAAGAGTTCCCCCTGCGTTTTGAGCTCGGGCGCGTAGACCAGCCGGTCGATGGCGCCGAGGCTCTCCGCGCAACTGACGACCGCCGGGGCGATCGCTTCAAGCGTCATCTCCGCCGTTACGCATCCTCCCATGCAGCCGGATATCTCATTCAGCCGTTCTTCAAGCTCCGCAGCCTCGCCGGCGTCCGCGCAGGTATAATAAACCATACCGTCCTCGATCAGGGCTGTAAGCTCCGACAGCGCGGAAGGCGCGAAAGGCAGAAAAATTTTTTTCTTGCTGGACATCCTGCCAGGACTACTTCCCTTCGGCCGCCTTTGCCGCCTCAAGCTTGCGCAGGACGTCGCGGTAGCCGTCGGCGCCGTATTCGACAAACTTTTTCACGCGGCTGATCGTCGCCGTGCTGGCGCCGGTGGCCTGTACGATCTGCGGATAAGAAAAACCCTTGAGCAGCAAGTTGGCGACCTGAAGCCTCTGAGAGAAGGCTTTGATCTCAGAAAAGGTCGCGACATCCTCAAGAAAACGGTAAGCCTCGTCCCTGTCGGTAATGGCGACTATGGAATCGCAAAGCTGGTCGGTGAATTCGTCTTTCCACTGGTTTGACATAGTTTTGCCTCCGTATTTTAGAACTTTAATCAGCGACTATATTAGATAGAATACGCTAAATCGGGAAAAAGTCAAGCCGGCTTAAGCGGCTTAAGTAAACTCATACATAATGGTAAATCGGCGTTTATTCGCACCTCTGAGCAAAATCAGCCTGAAAGGTGGTAGAATATAGAGCGGCTGTAATCAGGAGAATAAACGACCAAAAAGGCATGGAGGAACTATAGATGGCGAAAAATATCACCCCGAAAGAAAAAGATTATTCACAGTGGTACCTTGACGTTATCCGCGTCGCGGAGATGGCCGACTACGCGCCGGTGCGCGGCTGTATGGTCGTGCGTCCGACCGGCTACGCGGTTTGGGAAATGGTGCAGAGCTACTTCGACGACGCCTTCAAAGAGACTGGGCATGTGAACGCGGCCTTTCCGCTGCTGATCCCGCAGTCCTTCCTCGCGAAAGAGGCGGAGCACGTCGAAGGGTTTGCGCCGGAGTGCGCGGTAGTCACGCACGCCGGAGGCGAAGAACTGGAAGAGCCCCTCATCATCCGCCCGACCTCCGAGACCGTCATCGGCCACATGTACAGCAAATGGGTGCAGTCATGGCGCGACCTGCCGATCCTGATAAACCAGTGGTGCAACGTCATGCGCTGGGAAAAACGCCCGCGCCTGTTCCTGCGTACCTCAGAATTTCTCTGGCAGGAGGGACACACCGCCCACGCGACGGAAGAGGAAGCCGTCGAAGAGACGCTGCGCATGCTTGAGGTATACCGGCGAGTGATGACGGATTATCTCGCGCTGCCGGTGCTTGAGGGAGAAAAGACCGAGGGCGAGCGTTTCCCCGGCGCCGACAACACATACACCTGCGAGACGATGATGAGCGATAAAAAGGCTTTGCAGGCCGGCACAAGCCACTATCTGGGACAGAACTTCGCGAAGGCCTTCGAGATCCAGTTCCAGAATAAAAAGGGCGAGATGGAATTTGCCTACACCACAAGCTGGGGCGTTTCCACACGCCTCATCGGCGCCATCATCATGACGCACTCCGACAACGACGGCCTGATTCTGCCGCCGCGCATCGCTCCTGTGAAGGCCGTCATCATTCCCATCTCCACAAATGACGAAAAAATCGCCGGCGAGATCATGCCGAAGGCGGAGGCGCTCCAGCAGGAGCTTAACAAGGCCGTCGGCGGACGCTTTGTGAAAATCGATACGCAGTTCCATATGCGCCCCGGCGACCGCTTCTTCTCACATTTGCAGAAGGGCGTCCCGCTGCGTCTTGAGCTTGGAGAGAAAGAGTTCGCCGGTGAAAAGCTCCGCGCCGTACGCCGCGACACCGGTGAAAAGATCGACATCGCCTGGGCCGACGCCGCGGCGGCGGTCCCCGCGCTGCTTGAAGATATACAGCGTAATCTCTACCAGCGCGCGCTTGATTTCCGCCTCGCCAACACCCATAAGGCCGCCGATATGGAAGAATTCAAGGAGCTGCTTGAAAAAGAGGGCGGTTTTATCGAGGTATTCTTCGGCGGCACAAAAGAGGACGAAAAGGCGATCAAGGAAGCTACGGGCGCTACGCCGAGATGTTTTCCCTTCGCCCACGCCGGCGAGCGCGGAAAGTGCTTCTACACCGGCAAAGAGGGAGCCAGAAAGGCGATCTTCGCGAAGGCCTATTAAAAGCAGTGGAATAATAATTAAAGCAGGACACGGCACAAACCGGCGGAGAACAGTCGCTCCGCCGGTTTGTGCCGTATTGGGGAATTATTAAAGGCGCGTCGTTCCGGGATGGAAGCCTTCAGGCCGGAGCGCGGGGCGGGAGCAGGCGGCAGCGTAAACGAGGCCGCCGGAGGCGCGGTGGACAAAAAAGGAGCCGCCCATCTGCCCGAGCGGCTCCTTTGCGGTTGGCAGTAAGATATTTCGGCGGACGCTTACCAGGGAACTCCCAGCACGAAGTGCGGCAGCGCAAGCACGATCTTCGGGACGTAGGCCGTTATGAGAAGCACCGGTACCCAGCAGATGACCATGAATTTCAGCGCAGGACTCATGATCTCGTTTATGGGCGCGCCTCCCACTCGCCCGCTTAGGTAAAGGACCGGGGCCGCCGGCGGCGTTATGCAGCCAAGCGCGGTGTTGACGCCGACGATCGCGGCGTAGTGGACGGGGTTGAAGCCGAGGTCCATGATGATCGGCAGCAGGATCGGCGTGGTGAGCACGACGACGCTGATGTCGTCCATCAGCATCCCCATCAGCACGAGGAAGACGTTGATCATCATCATGACGACGATGGGGTTGGTCGAAATCGAGTAGAAGAGGTGCAGCACGCGGCCCGGCAGGTCTTCAAGGATGTAGAGGCGTGAAAGCATCGAGACGGAGTAGAGCATGACCATGATGACGCCGGTCGTGATCGCGCTCTCGACGATGATGTTGAAGAGGTTTTTCCAGGTGAGCCCCTTGTAGACGAAGAGGCCGATGGGAACGCAGTAGAGCACCGCAAGCGCCGAGGCTTCGGTGGTCGTCATGACGCCGCCGTAGATGCCGCCTAAGACCATGACCGGCATGAAAAGGGCGGGAATGGCAAGGCGGCCGCGCTCACAGAACATCTTCCAACGCTCGGCTCCTGTGCGTTTAGTTGTTACAAAGACCTGTTTGTTGTCACGCAGCATCCAGACGTTGATGACGCTGAGGAGGATGATCGTGATTATTCCGGGGCCGACCGTAGAGAGGAAGCAGGCGAGCACGGAGATGCCGCTGATCCAGGCGAAGATGATGAGCGTCGCGTTCGGGGGAATGAGAAGGCCGAGCAGCGAGGCGTTCGCCATCAGCGCGCAGGCGTGTCCCATCGGATAGCCGCCCTGACGGAGACGCGGGAACATGATCGCGCCGATGCAGGAGAGGGTGGCGCAGGCCGCGCCGCAGATAGAGCCGAATACGGCGCAGGAGACGACGGCGACGATGCCCAGCCCGCCTTTGATATGGCCGACGAAGACGTCTACCATGTCGATAAGCTTTTCGGCGATCTTTCCGCGTTCCATGATGCCGCCCGCGAGGATGAACATCGCGATGGCGATGAGCGAGACGGAGTTCATCTGCGTGAAGCCGTAGGGGAGAAGCTGCGTGGCCTGGTATCCCGCGCCGTCGGGGCCGCCGAAGAAGATGAGCCAGGCGCAGGAGGCCATGAAGCTTACCGGGACCGGTACGCCGATGGTGAGAGAGAGTATAAGGATGACAAGCGCGACATAAATCATGAGAGGTTTCCTCCTTTTAGGAAGAGCTTTTTGCCCGCCGCGAACATCTCAAGCATGAAATACCACGACATCGAAAGAAGCCCTAAGAATATCGATACATAAGCCGTCCACAGGGGGATGCGCCACGCTACGGTCCGCGGCAGCGCGACGAAGGTGCCCAGTGGGCCCATGAACCCAAAGATGAAAAATTCCCAGCCATACCACGTAAAGAGCAGCGTCACGCCGAAGGTGACGACGGTGCGGATGAAGATGATGGCATCCTTCGTCCGGCCCTCGCGCATGTAGGACTGCACAAGGTCCGCCGAAACGTGAGTGCCCGCGAACGCGCCGTATCCGGCTCCCATAAAATAGAGCCAGAAGGCGAATATTTTGACCCATTCTTCGTAACCGTAAAGGTCCATCTGAAGAAAATAGCGCATGACCGTCGCCGCGCTGATGATTAGAACAAGCAGCATCGACATGCAGAAGCACACGACGGAATAGAAGCTGACAGTGATCTTATCGAAAAAATTAACAGGCTTGCGGACGCTGGTTATTTCGTCGTCCAGAAGCTCCGCCATTTCGAGGCGTTCGGAATTGGCTGCCATTATAAAGACTCCTTTCTGAAAAGACAGGAAAACTGAGGCTGATATATCACCAGCCTTCCTTGTAATTGCCGTCTATCGAGGGGGGAGTCTTATTCCAGCTTTTTAACTGTGTTTATATAGCGTTCTTCAAGAGGGAAGTTTGCTGCCGTAAGCTGAGGCAGGCGCCGCGTGTCCTGAAAAGAGCCAAATTCAGCGCATAGGGGTGAGATTGCGAAGCCGCTCAGCTCGACCCTTGCCATTTTGCGCCCCGTCTGCATAAAAGACTTCAGGGTAGAGAGCACGGCAGGCCCGCCGTTTTGAATGATCTGGTCAACAGAGGCGGCTGACTCGTCCCAGCTGGCGCCGAAAGCCGCCCGATAGGGGGAGCTCGCCCCGTCGAAGCTTCCAAGGAAAGAGAGGATCATGACAAACGCGACCAAAGGCCATGCCGTGTGCTTGAAAGTTTTTTGCGGCCGCTTCATGATCCCATCCTCCTTTGTACATTATCCATCTGATATATTACCATAACTTCTTGTCTTTGGCGTGGGTTTAGTCTGCCCTTTTATTATATACAAAGTAGTGTTTGATCGGTTATTTGTCAATGAAATATTGTTGAAATTTGCTTTAGCAGATTTTGCTCATAGAGCGCCGCGGCAGTTCCCATGATCCCTCGCTTGAAACAATATTCCTGTGAACGGTTTTCATGGTAACGGGACATGGAGGAGGCGCCGTACCATTTGCTCTCCGGCATCGCCTTCATCCCCGCCGCCGTCAGTACGCGGTGGACGCCGAATTCGACGGCAACGGCCTTATACCCGCGGAGCCGCTTTGCGAGCGCGGCGAGGGCCAGGTCGAAGCGCGCCGTCTCGCGGCAATGGCGGATACGCCACGCGGGAGCCTCCGCCTCGGGCGCGGTGAGCACGCCGCCGCTTACAGATGAGTAGAGCGGGAATCTGCCGTCGCAAACGGAGGGAAAGGCGAGCGCCGCGATCGACGAAAGCGCCGGTTCCATCACGGCGGAATGAGCCGCCTTCGGCACGCGCAGCCGTTTGTGTGCCAGCGGTATTCGGTCCAGCTCTCTTTCAAAGGAGGAAAGCGCCTTCGCGTCGCCAGAGACGACGACGGATTCGCGGCTGTTGACTGCGGCGAGTGAAAGTTTCCCGCCGTAGGCCGCCGTCATCCGGCGGAGGCGCTCGAAATCCCCTGCGACGTGGGCCATCGCGCCCGACTCCGCGAGGGAATCGATGACGAGTGCCCGCCGGCAGACGAAGTCCAGCATCTCCTCATAGGAGGCCATTTCACAGACCACCATCGCCGACAGCTCACCGAGAGAATGGGCGGCGATCATATCCGGCTCCACTCCCCATTCCCGGTACTGCATCGCGAGCGCGGTCCCGTATATGAAGACAAACAGCTGTTCTTCCATGCTGCTGCGCGCCTTGCCGCGCGTGAGAAGTCCCTTTATGGAGAGGTGTACGTGCCGCTCCAGACGGCGCTGCGCGCGCTCCACATACTCCCGGAAGACCGGCAGCGCCGCGCAGAGGTGCTCCGCCGGCACCGGCCCCGTGGACCCCTGGCCGGGCATCGCGAAGATGAGTTTCGTCCTTTCCGCCGCCTGCTGCGGGATATCTTCCCGCAAGGCCTCGATTATTTCTTCTCTTTCCGAGGCGGCAAAAGCCCTTCGGCAGGGGCCCTCCGGCCGTTGGGCGCAAAAGAGCGCGCACCGCCCGGCGTCCGCTTTAAATTGGCGTGCGGCTTCTGCGCATCTTGCCGAGAGCGCGGCGCTGCTTTCCGCCGAGATGCGATATATTTTTACGTCGTTTTCTTCAAGATGTTTCATTCTTTATCTGAAAATTTATCCGAGGGCGCCTCTTCTCCGCAGCTGATATATCTGTCGCGTCAGAAACGCCGCCTCCGCCGGCCCGCGAAAGGGGGCTATTTGCCGACGCAAAAGCTGCTGAAGATCTTATCAAGCAGCTCTTCGCTCGCGTCAAGACCGAGCAGCGATGAGAGCTGTCCTCTGGCCTCCGCGAGACAGGAGAGGACTAGGTCGCCGCCAGCGCCGGCGCCAAGCGCTTCGCCGGCTGCGTCGACGGCCTCCTTTGTCCTTGAAAGGCACTCCATTTGGCGCGCGGTGACGGAGTAGCCTCCCGAGAGATCCCCGCCGGATAATGCCGTTTTGACGATGAGCTCCTTCAGCTCCTCGACGCCGTGGCCGCGGGCGGCCGATATCGAAATGCGCGGGTCGCCGGGAAAACGCGCCGCGATCTCCGCCTCCGTCACCTTCGCGGGAAGGTCGCTCTTGTTCAGGATGACGATCTGCCTCTTGGCGGCGGGCACTTCCTCCCCATAGACGGCCGTATCTGCGCCGTCGATGACCCGCAGGACGATGTCGGCCTCCTTGATGGATTTTATCGAGCGCTGCACGCCGATCGCCTCGATCTCGTCGTTTGTCTCGCGGATGCCGGCGGTGTCGATTATCCTTATCGGCAGCCCTTTATAGACGAAGGTCTCCTCTATACTGTCGCGCGTCGTGCCCGGCGTCGCGGTGACGATCGCGCGGTTTTCCGCAAGCAGCGCGTTGAGCAGCGAAGATTTTCCTACATTCGGCCGTCCGATGATCGCCGCGCGGATGCCGTCTCGCAGCAGCATGCCGCCGCGGCAGCGGGATGTCAGTTCCGCACATTCTGCGGATAGCTCCTTTATGCGTTTTGCGCTCTCCTCTTCGCTAATGAAGCCCTCGCCCTCCTCAGGGAAGTCCAGGTCTACCTCTAGCGCCGCCGTCAGCTCCGTCAGCCTGCCCATGAGTGTCCGGATGTTCTCCGTGAACGCCCCTTGCAGGGATCTTGCGGAGGCCGTCAGCGCTTCGTCGCTGCGCGCCTTGATGATGCCTGCGACCGCCTCCGCCTGCGCGAGGTCGATGCGGCCGTTTATGAAAGCCCGCCGCGTAAATTCACCAGGCAGCGCCATCCGCGCTCCGAGCGAACAGAGTTCCTCGATACAGCGCTGCGCCGAGAGCGCGCCGCCGTGACAGTGTATCTCCGCGCTCTCCTCGCCGGTGTAGCTGTTCCCGCGTTCAAAGCGTACCGCAAGCACCTCGTCAAAGATGGTGCCGTCTTTCGCGTGCAGCGCGCCGAGCGTCATACAGCGCGCAGGCTGCTCGAAAAAGCGCCGCTTCGCGCGGAATATCCTGTCGACAAGCGCGGAGCTTCCCTCGCCCGAGACTCTGACGATCGCGATGCCGCCCTCTCCCCAAGCGGTGCCCAGCGCGGCGATAATATCTTCTGACATCTTAATGCGCTCCTGTATCCTCTTTTGTAATATGAGCCGGACGCCGTCGTTCCGGCCTTTGGAATTTTTAGTCTAACATCGCGGGGGCGCGATGTAAATAAAAAAACCGGAGGGCGTAAGCCCTCCGGCGTTTGTCTTGTGGTATAGGAGCGCGGGTTAAAGCTCCTTAATCGCCGCGGCGAGACGCTTCGCGCCCTCT
This sequence comes from uncultured Cloacibacillus sp., assembly GCA_934511335.1. Lineage (GTDB taxonomy): Bacteria > Synergistota > Synergistia > Synergistales > Synergistaceae > Cloacibacillus. Next base: position 10,562 of record CAKSWL010000032.1, read on the forward strand.
TCGATCTGCTCAGGCTGAGCGAAGGTGAAGCAGGTGCGCATATAATCGAGCCCCTTGCCCTCTTTGGCGTAGAACGACGGGCCGGTGACGAAGGCGACGCCGTGTTCGACGGCCTTCATGAAGAGCTTGGTTGAATCGACGCCCGGCACCTGGAGCCAGAAGAAGAATCCGCCCTCCGGCGTGTGATAGAGCGTATTCGCCGGCAGATGCTTCTTGAAGGCGGCGTCCATCGCGTCGCGCTTCTTGGCGTAGTGGGCGATGATTTTTGGCAGGAAGCCGTCAAGGTGTCCGAGACGGCAGTACTCATAGACGATGGCTTGTGATACGACGCTCGTGCAGAGGTTGGTGCCCTGTTTGATCATCACCATCTTCTGGATGAGCTCGGGGGCGCCGACGATCCAGGCCACGCGCGTCCCGGGGGCCAGTATCTTGGAGAAGGAGCAGGCGTAGACGACGCGGCCGCTCTTGTCCATCGAGAAGATCGTCGGCACATGCTCGCCGTTATAGCGGAGGTGTCCGTAGGGGTCGTCCTCGAAGATGACCAGGTCGTACTTTTCGGCGATCTCCAGCAGCTTCACACGGCGTTCTTTGGTGAGCGTCGCGCCGGAGGGATTCTGAAAGTTGACGATCGAATAGATGAACTTGATTTTATGTCCGTCCTTGCGTCCCTGCTCGATGACCGCGGGCAGCAGGTCGACGCAGAGGCCGTCCTTGTCGCAGGGTACGGAGAGGAAGCGCGCGCCGCGGTTGCGCATCGCGTGCAGCGCCCCTGGGTAGGTCGGACCTTCGACGATGATCGTGTCGCCGTCGTTGAGCAGCACGGAGCAGAGAAGATCCATGCCCTCCTGCGAGCCGGTCGTGATCAGCATCTCGTCGGTCTTTGTCTCGCGGCCCATGCGCGGCGCCATCCACTTCGAGATATATTCTTTGAGGGGTTCATAGCCGTTGGTAGCGCCGTACTGCAGAACATCCTTGCCCTCGCGGCTCAGAATCTGAGAGGCCTCGGCGAATTCCGCCACGGGAAAGACCGCGGGGTCGGGATTACCGCCGGCGAAGGAGATGACGCCGGGAGTCTTAGTATACTTAAGAAGCGCGCGTATCGGCGACGGCTTTACATTTAACGCTATCTCTGAAAGTCTTGTGTCCCAATTTACTGTGCTCATAAAAAAATCCCTCCAAAGTAAGGTATAGCCGTATTATACACGCTTTGCCCAAAGTATGTGGTCCGGCGGACTGATGTATTAATTGTCCGTACAATGGGCGTCTTAGGCTATGACTGGAGTTGTCCGGCGGCAGCGGCGCGGAGGACGGCCTTTCATGCGTCCGCCCAGAGACGCCCGGCCTTTGTCTGGGAATTATTAAGAATATTGGGCGGGATGGCGGTAAAAGATGATATTATAAGCAGCGTATGATTTTGTTTTATATGGAAGGAAGATGAAACGATGACTGCTAACCTGCTGCTCAACAGCCAGGAGGTGCGGAAACTCCCTGCGGGCAGCCTATTTAAGGCGATTTTTGTCGTCAGCGCCCTCTCGCAGAAAAGCGATAAAAACGGTAAGCCGTATTATGATGTGACAGTCTCCGATTCTTCGGGAAACATCGAGGCAAAGGTCTGGTCGGATGCGCAGTGGCTTGATAAATCCGCGGCCGAGCCGCAGAGCGCCGACGACCGCCTGCCGGCGGAGAAGATATTGCAGCTGGTGGGGAAGACCGTCGGCATAAACGGCAAGGTTGCGGAATACCGTGGGCAGCTGCAGTTCAACTTCAACAAGCTCACGCTGCTCAACCAGGAAAAATATCCGCCCGCGGGCTTCCTCCCGCGTTCTCCGATCCCGATGGAAGATCTGACCGCCCGTTTTGGCGCGCTTGTCAAAAACTGCGGCGGAGAGGCCGGAGATTTTATCCGCAAAGTGTTTGTCGGAGAGCTGTGGAGCCGTTTTCGCGACTGGCCGGCGGCGGTGAACCACCATCACGCCTATGCCAACGGACTGCTTGAACATACGCTTTCCGTCGCAGAGTGCGCGCGATCGATGGCTGTGTCGATGCGGGCCTCGGGCTACGACGTCGACACCGACATGGTCGTCGCGGGGGCGTTGCTGCACGACATCGGCAAGCTGGATTCATATCGAATGATATCGGTGCCGGAGATGACGGTCGAAGGAGCTCTGCTCGACCATGTGGCGCAGGGCTACCTGCGCTTTAACGAGCTGGCGGAGCGTTACGGGCTCGACGAAAAGACGCGCATGCACCTCGGCCACATAATGCTCTCACACCACGGTCAGCGCGAATACGGTTCGCCCGTAGTGCCCGCGACGCCGGAGGCGATGATCGTCTCCTCGGCCGACGAGCTGGACTTCCGGATGTTCTGCTGGAACGACTCCGTGAAAAACCTGACGGACGACCAGCCGATATCGGCTTGGAACAACTCGGCGCAGCGCCGGTTCTGGAAGAGATAAAATGGGCGCGGAGCTTGTGATTTCCGCGGACAACGAGGGACGCCGCGTCGACCGTGTGCTGCGCACCCTCTGGCCGCAGGTGCCGCTCGGTGCGATCATGAAAGCGATCCGCACTGGCTGTGTGCGTCTTGACGGGAAAAAGACGAGGGCCGAGGCGCGCCTTGAAAAGGGACAGCGCCTCTATGTGCCTTGGGAAGAACAGGCCGGTGCGTCGGAGAGGCGGAGCGCCGACGAAGCTTGCATAAAAAAGCCGCCGCTAGAGACTCTCTACCGGGACGATTACCTCTGGGTTGTGAATAAACCGGCGGGACTGCTGACGCAGCCCGACGTAAAGGGTGGGGATTCTCTGATAACGCGCGCGCTCGCCGAGCTTGGCTGGAGCCGCGGCGATTACCGCCCAGCGACGGTGCAGCGGCTGGACCGCAACACCACGGGCGCGGTGATAATCGCGCTCACCGGCGCGGCTCAGCGCCGCCTCGCGGAGCTGATACGCGAGCGTCGAATAAGAAAACTCTACCATGCCGTAGTCGAGGGCGTAACCGACGAATCGGGGCGCGTGAACCTGCCGCTTTTAAAAGACAGCGCCGCGAACATCGTCCGTCCCGACAAAGATGGACAGACGGCCCTCACATTATATAGAAGGCTTGCGGCAGCCGGCACCCTGAGCGTAGTCGAGGCCGAGCTCGTTACGGGCCGCCCTCACCAGGCGCGCGTCCATCTTGCCGCGATCGGCCACCCGATAGTGGGGGACGCCAAATACGGAAGCGGCCGCGGCGCGAAACGCCCGCTGCTTCACGCGAGGACGATAATATTTCCCGCGGACGCCGGGCTGCCGGCGGCGCTGCGCGGCGCCGCCGTGGCCGCGCCGCTGCCCGCGGATATGAAAAAATATGGGGGAGATGTTTAACAGATTAGATGTGACCGCTGTTCAGAAAAGCCCTGCCGTGAGGGGATGGCCTGCACCGCCTGCGACGCTGCGGCGCTTTACGC
>CAKSWL010000033.1 GCA_934511335.1 uncultured Cloacibacillus sp.
AAAATATTAAATTGTTCAATACGACGGTAAAGACAAAATTCTTCGGCCTGCTTGGCAACCCGCTGGGGCAGAGCGCGGCTCCTTTCATGCACAACAGCGTCTACCAGAAGCTGGGGGTGGATGCGCTCTACGTGCCGCTCGAACTTACGATGGACCAGCTCGAACCGGTCGTGGCGAACCTGGAAAATTTCCATTACGCCGGTTCTGGCGTGACGATGCCCTTCAAGACGCAGGTCCATAAATATCTTGACGGCCTCGCCGATTCGGCGCGCTTTACCGAAGTGGTCAACACCGTCGTCTTTGAAGATGGAAAAAAGATCGGCCACAACACCGACGGCACGGGTTTCGTCCTCTCGCTGAAAAAACAGCTCGGGCTCGCCATCCCCGACCATAAATACCTGATCCTCGGGGCTGGCGGCGCGGGGACCGCGATCGCCTGCGCCCTCGCGATGGAGGGCGCGAAGGAGATAAAGTCGCTCTGCATCGCAAAGGATTACTTCTGCGCCGAGACTCTTTTCGACCGCGTGGACCGCCACTTCCCCTTCGTCTGCACCATCGGCGAGATGACGGAGAGGAGCATCGCGGCGGCGCTTGAGGAATACGACGTGATCATCCACGCGACGAAAGTCGGCATGTACCCGAAGGTCGACGACATCCTTTTCGATCCGGACCTGTTCAAGCCGTATCACATCGTCGCCGACGTCGTCTACGTGCCGGTGGAGACGAGGCTGCTGCGCGAGGCCGCCGCCCGCGGCTGCCAAACCCTCTCCGGCCTCTGGATGAACACCTACCAGGCTGCGGAGCAGATGCGCCTCTGGCTCGGCATCGAACCGCCGCTGGACTTCATGTACGAACACAGCCTAGAATACCTGCGCTCGCAGGGCAAGGCGCAGCGTTGTTAGGCAGAGTGGGCGCCGGTGCGGCGGGAGCCTTTCAGGCACCGCCGCGGACGTCTCCGCGCCTTGCCGGCAAACGGGAAAAAGGACGGCGGAAGAGGACCTTCCCCGTCACTCTTTGAAATGCCGCAATGCAAGACGTCGCGCTCAGAGGGCTGTCTTATCGATGCCGTCGGCGATGAGTTTTCGGTATTCCTCCGGGGTATCCATGTCTTTAAAGTGGCAGTCGGGGACGACGGCGCGTTCGATCTCGTTTTCATAGCGCATGAGAATGTTTTTGCCGCCGACGTCGCCGCGGGCGTCGCGGAAGCGCTCGCGCCAGATGGTGCGGTAGAAGATCGGATGGCCGAAAACACCTTCGCGGCAGGGGGCGAGGACGGTTTTTTCCGGCGGCAGCACGGCGAACCTTTGGATGAGCGCCGCGATGTCAGCCTCGCGCGCAAGCGGCAGGTCTCCGAGCATGATACAGAAATCTTCTCCCGCGGGGAGCATGTCGAGGCCGATCGCCAGCGAGCTTGATTGTCCGCGCTCCGGCTCTTCGTTGACGCGGACGGTCAGCGCTCCGGCGGCCGGGGACAGCGCTTCGGCGACTTCGCGCGAGAAGTCGGCGTAGATGTGTTTAAAGCCCGCGCCGCGCAGGTTTTCGATGACGGTCCCGATGACGGTCCCGCCGCCAAAGGGCAGCAGCAGTTTCTGGCGTCCCATCCGTTTTGACAGTCCCGCGCCAAGCAGGATCACATTCATCGTCATCTCTCCCTGTATTCATAAAGTCTGTCGCCGCGCAGCGAAACGCAGGCCACGGCGTCGTATTTTTCAAGCAGCGCGGGGATGATGCCGGCCAGTTCCCGCCGGCGGTCTTTGTCGGCGCTCTCCCATTTGTTGAGCATCAGGATTTTTTTTGCCGTCTCGGGGGCGTTTTTCAGCGGCCCGCAAGGATGGCGCAGGCAGCTAAGGTAGTCGGCGGCGGTCACTTGCGCGCCCTCCGCGACGTTATGCAGCGCGCGGAATTTATCGGCGCGGAAGATGTGCTCTTCGTCCGCCCTCTCCCGCAGCGCGTCGGCGCCCGCGACGGCGAAGAGGCAGCCGCAGTTTCGCGGCACCGGCGGCTCCCAGCTTTCGTAATATTTGAGCGAACGTCCGCGGGAGCCGTCGCATTCTGCGAGCAGGACGTCCGCCGCGCCGCTTTCGGCAAGCGCCGCCACCTCTTCCGGCCCGTAGCCGATCAGTTTGCCGCCCGCTTCGCCGGAGGCGGCGGCAAGCAGCGCGGCGGACGGCAGCGCGCCGATGAAGACGGCGCAGTGTGCCGCCGGGCCGATAAAGACGTCGCGGCATTCTTCCGGCGCGGGGCGGAATATTTTGGTCGTGGCGGTGAGCAGCACGCGCCGGGAGGCGGCGAGTTCGCGCCCGAGGCCGTAGAGCAGCGAGGTTTTGCCGCCGCCGCCGGTGACGGCCGCGGCGGCGATGTTATTTTTATCGAGATATTCCGCTAAGAATGAAAAAATCTTCCCCATAAACGCCGCGCCTTCCCTGTTTTGTATTTTATGCGTCTATTATATACAAAAAGGCTCCGCCCTGAGACGGAGCCCTGGATTTTGTCCGATTTTTGACGCTTAGTAATATTTTTTTTCCACGTGCCGGCCGAGGCGTGTCATTACCGCCGCGAGGTCGTCCAGCAGGCGTGACTTCACGCGCAGCTCGGTGGGGAAGTCGGGATTCTGGTGCGCCGGGTTCACCGCTTTGCCGATAAAGAGGTTCAGGTGAGTGCAGCGCTCGATGAGGATTTTCGCGAGTTTTGCCGCGCCGTGCGGGTCGTCGAGTTTGTCGATCATTCGCGGCACGGCGGGGTGGTCGATGTATTCCTCTACCATTTCGATGGTGCGCTTGAGGGTCATAACGCCCTCCGTCACGAGGTCGATGCCCTCGATTTCCGCCGTCGGCGGGATGTCGCTGTCGGTGTAGTCGATGTTGACGCGCAGCGGGCGCTTGAGCTCGCGCGCGAGGATTTCGGAGCTTGTGCCGCCGCTGACGATGTGCAGCCCCTGGGTCTCGATATAGTCTTTTACGATCCGGGGGTCGTCCTCGGGGTTTTTCGGCGGGCCGGAGAAGAGGCTCACCTGCTGCCGCGGCAGGATGTGGGCGATGGAGACGGTGGTGTCGTCGCCCGGTTTGCCGAGGTAGAGCTCCTCCGCCACATCGAGCACGCGGTTGATGACGCGCGGCGCGGAGAGTTTTTCACCGCAGGGACCGCAGAGAAAATCGGCCACTTCGTCGCAGCCCCAGCCGAAGGAGAGCGTCTCGCCCATGCCGGCCTGGGTAACGCCGTCGCTGACGATGACGAAATAGTCGCCTTCCTCAGCGGTGAAGCGGCTCTCGCGTACCAGCTTGCCCTCGATCGTCTTTTCCTCGTAGTCGAAGGGGATGTGGCGCCCGCTGCGTATCAGCATACAGGGAGGGTTGTCGTACTCAGCCAGATAGCCTCTGCCGTCCTTTCGGATGTGCAGGATCATGAAGGTGGAGTAGGCGATGCCGCGCACTTTGCAGACGGGCAGGGTGTGGGCGATGGTGTCCACAGTGTCTTCTATCGAAGCGCCGCGGCTGATCATCGTGGAGATTATTTTCGAAGTCAGCGTCGAAAGGATGTTGGCCTTTACGCCGCTGCCGAGGCCGTCGGAGAGCACCAGCAGCATGCTGTCCGGCGAGTTTATCACCTGCACGCGGTCGCCGCAGAGCTCTTCATTTTTCTTTATCAGGCTGTTATAGCAGGCATCTATACATATGCTATCCATTGCCGTTGTTTCCGTCATAGACGATCAGATCCTTCAGTTTCGTCAGCGTCACCTTGGTCTCGGCGGTCGTCTCGCCGAGGAGGCTCGCGATCTCCTGCGCCACCGTCATCTGCTTGTCGATGACGTTCTGCGCCATCTCCATCGTTTCGAGCTTCAGCTTGTTGAGGGACTCGGCCTCTTGCTCCTGCTTCGTAACATCGTGGAGGAAGGCGACCGCAAGCCCCTGCTCGGGGATGTAGACGATGGTCTGGTTGACGATGATGCCGCGCGCGTCGTAATTCACCTTGTGAAGCGGCACGTTGCGTTCTTCGCCGACCGCGAGGGCGAAGTCGACTGGATCGAGGAAATCGTCGATACGGCGGCCCATTATTTCGTTCTTCGTGCATTTCAGGAGGTGCTGCGCCGCTATGTTGCACTCTTTAACGCGCAGGTCGCGGTCGACGGCGATGATGTAGTCGGGGCTCACGGACAGCGTGACGTTCGCGAGCGTCTCGGATATCTGGCTCATGTAGGGCAGACACATGTAGAGTTCCGCCTTTTTCTGATAGACGGCGATCGCCTTGTCGCGGCAGGTGCGGTAGCCGCAGCTGCCGCAGTTCAGCTCGTGCTCGGGCTTTGTTTTGCCTATCTGCGCTAAGATCGCGCGGATCGTCTTCTCATCGGGGATGTCCTCCTTCACCGGCGCCGGCAGGATGCGGCGGCTCAAGTCGAGCGAAAAGACGTCCGCCTCGCGGATATTTTTCTCCGCGCGCAGGTAGCGCATCATGTCGATGCCCGTGCTGACGGGGTGGTATTCGGTATCCGGCTTTTCGGGGCCGTTGATGCAGCTGCCGTAGCAGGCGCTAGCCTCGATAAAGCAGTTGTGGATGCGCCCCTCGTCGATCTCTTCCAGCAGCTCTATGATGTCCTTCGCCCCCTGCACGCTGAGGAAGGTGTATTTGTTGAAGACGTGGGAATCCTCGGGGAGGTTCGCGCGAACGTCTTTTACGATGCCCTCGAAGATCGGGTAGATCGCCGAAGCGCTGGGGTCGTTGCCGAAATAGCCCTCGGCGCACTTCTCAAGCTCGATATTTTCCTCTTTGAGCCAGCCCGCGAGCTGTCTGAAGGTGACGACGCCGTCAATGTAACGTTTCTCGGAGACGCGCGCCTCCTCGATCTTGGAGATACAGGGGGCGAAAAAGACGATCAGCGCGTCGTCGCCGTACTTCCGGCGCAGGAATTCCCCGTGGGCCTCCATCGGCGACAGCACCTGGGCGAGCTGCGGCGTGAGCTGTGGAAAATACTTCTGCACGAGGAAGACGACGGAGGGACAGCAGGTCGTGATCATGTTGTCCATCGTGTCGCTCTCGAGGATCCGCGCGTACTCCTTCGTCACGGCGTGCGCGCCGACGGAGGTCTCCTCCACGGCGTCAAAGCCGAGATTTTGCAGCGCCCCTGCGAGCCGGAAGCGGTTCTCCGCGCCGAAAGAGGCGATATAGGAAGGGGCCAGCGCCGCGACCCTAGGGGGCAAGCCTGCGGATGCGTCTGCCGCGTGCGCCGCCCCCTGTTCGCCTTGGCGAACATTCAAAACTACCCTAGGGGGCAAGCCTGCGGATGCGTCTGCCGCGTGCGCCGCTTTGCCTTCGGCCAGCGCCTGCTTGATGCCGCTAATGTCGTTCACCAGCGATTTTGCATGCTGCGGGCAGTTGCGTATGCAGCGGCCGCAGAGGATGCATTCTCCCTCTAGAACCTCGACATGGTTGTTGCTGTACTTGATAGACTTCACGGGGCAGACTTTAAGGCACTTGTAGCAATTCTTGCAGTTCGCCTCCGCGACGTTGATATACTTCATTGCTGATTATCACCTGCGATTACGTTGTCAAAAAACTCTTCTATATGGTCGGGGTCCACAAAGTGGATCTCGCCGTTTACCTTTACCGATACCCCCGCCTCTTCGCAGCGTCCCATACAGAACGAGCCGGAGAGCGCCACCCGCTCCGTGAGGCCGCGCGCCGTCACCAGCTTAGTCAGTCCCTCCACGACGCGGCGCGCCCCCTTGAGATGGCAGGAACTGCCGACGCAAATCACAACATCTGTCAAACTATTTCCCTCCCGCACGATAAAATATCACCACATCCCATATTTTACCAGAAAAGAATGTTTTGTGATTAAATTCACACATATGATGATCAGATAAAGGCTGGCGGATGAATAAGATTTTAAACGACGGACATATCGGCATCGTCCTTGCGCCTAACGGCCCGTGGGCCGCCGGCTTGGCGACGGCGTCTCGAAAACGCTCCGTGCGGCAGGGCAGGACATCCCTAAGACGACGGCCGGCCGCAGCCGCGCCGGTCGTTTCTTCAGGAAATATACTGCCGCAGATATCTGCCGATGACGTAGTTCATGTAGGAGTGCAGGAAGGAAAAGGCGGCGAGCGGCTCTTCGTTTTTCATCACGTAGGTGGCCTCGCCCTCCTTCAAGACGATGTCGATGTTTTTAAAGGGGAAATCGGGGCGCGTGACGCAGCGGTAATTTGAATGTTCCTCCGCGAGTCGGCCGATGGCCCTCATGTGTTCGGCAAATTCCTCCGGCTCATAGAAAAGTTCACGGCGCCCCAGCAGCCATGGCCCACAGATGGGCACGCGCCCCGCCGTGATATCCTCCCGGGAATAGTCGGGATATATCTCGGTGACGCAGACCTCGGAGAGCGAATTTAGAAAGGCCCTTCTTCTGGTGTGGTAGTATTTCATCATCTCCTCCCGCGTGTCTTTCGCCGCCCTCTCGAATATCCGCTGCGCGAGATGTTCGGGCATCGATTCCAGCGACAGCCGGTGCATGAGCTTGATGATGTCGCCGCCTGCCGCCGCCCGGTTGTTTTCGACGTCGCGGTGGAGCACCGCGGCATCCTCTGTCCCGTATGTCTTGACGAGGGGCTTCGCGCAGGCCAGCAGGTCGTCGAACTGTTTTTTTATTAAGGCGGCCTTCTCAGGGCTCTTTGAAAAAGCGGCCGTCACTTCTTGCTCTTTGCCCTTGAAGCAGGAGAAGCGCATCGAGCAGAGTCCATCCGCCGCGCCGGCATATTCGCGCAGGAAAGGGCGGTTGGGGAGCGTCAGGTAATAGGGCTCCACCTGCCCGGAGATGTACAGCGGTATCCACGACTCCGCGGAACGGAACATTTCATCCGCGTCAAGGTCAAGGTCGTGGATGATCCTTACCCGGTGCCCGCGCGAAAGCATTTCCTGCATGAGCGCCGTCCAGCCGTCGCGGTAAAGCGGTGCGCTGGCGAACCAGCTGAAATCAGAGGCGAAAATATGAATGTTCGTCGGTTTTTTACAGGCAAGGACCGTCTTTGTGAATTTGAGAAAAGCGGCGTAGACGCCGTCGGCGCCATAAAAGATATCCCCGGCGTATTTCACGCTCTTTGCCTTTTCCGCCCTGGCCTGAGGCAAAGCTTTGTGTGTTTTTGGCGAGTCTATGCCCCGCAGCAGAACGCCCGTCGGCGCCGCGGCCCCTGCCTCGCGGAACCACTCAAAAAGTTTGGCCGTCATATACTCGTCGTTTGCGGCCTCGTCCGGGGATACGCCGATCTCCGCGGCCAGTTCTTTGGGGATGCCCTGCGAGCGGCAGAGAAAAGCAAAATAACGGCAGAGCGCGCGCAGAACCGGATCTTCCAGCCCGATGCCGCGCCTGCCGCTGCGATAGCGCGATATTGATGAGCTGTCCATATCCACGTAACGGGCGAGCGCTGCGTTTGAGGTTTTGAAGGTATTTATCAGAAGGTCCAGCCGCTGCGCGGTTTCCGTGCGTTGCTTTTTCTTTAGGCTGCGTACAGGAGGGCGCGGCTTGGGTCGCTTTCTTTCTTTGAGGCCCGAGTCGCTGTCGTTGAGCCAGCGTGCGAGCGCCTCGTGCAGCATTTCGTCATTGCGGCCCTCCGCCAGCTTTCTGAGGCTGCGGGCTTTCTTGTCGCTGCCTGCCAGCTTTGCCGCGCCGGCTGCTATCTGCGCCACCGCTTTGCTGTGCCGCGGCGGTTTGTGTTTTTCTCCTAGGTAGCGGCAGATACATGAAGGATCAAGCCCAGAACTGCGTGCGAGCGCCGAGCTTGTGACGGAGAGAGTCTCTTTGATAAGAGAAAGCTTTTCATGAAAGAGCATGGTCATCCCCCTTTACGTAAAGCTATTATCCGGCCCCGCCGCCGATTTCACAATGTCAATTTTCATGATAATAGGAATTGGCAGTGCCAGTTTTGCGTCCGCGCAATTATTTGCCGTGGGGAGCGTTTTTATTGGCCGAGATGAGAGCCGAAGCCCCGCGAAGCTCTGGAGCGGAAATAATAAACGAATAACGCCGGCCGCGCGTCTTTAAAAAATTCTGTTTTCGTTTGTGCGTTAATTCAAGAAGAGATTGATTTTATATTTTCTTATCGGCAGGATCAGCAAAGATAGATTGTATGTATTTTACAGCCTTAGTATCCGCTGTTTCCATCATAAAGAAGTCGGCGGCGCTTTTGCGCCGCCGACTTCTTTGAACGGCTGTGTTTGCCTCCGGCGTTACTTTTTTGCCGAGCCCTGCTTTGCCACGGCGGCCTGCGCGGCGGCGATCGCCGCCGCGTCGCCCAAGTAATAGTGCTTTGCCGACGTTAAGTTTTCGTCAAGTTCGTAGACGAGAGGTACGCCGGTGGGGATGTTGAGCTCGAGGATATCCTTTTCCGAGACGTCGTCAAGATACTTCACGAGTGCGCGCAGGCTGTTGCCGTGTGCGGCGATAATGATTTTTTGGCCGGCTTTCACGTCGGGGGCGATTTTCTGTTCCCAGTAGGGGACGACGCGCGCGACTGTGTCCTCAAGGCACTCGCCGAGGGGCAGCTCTGCGGGCGAAAGCGAGGCGTAGCGGCTGTCGTGGCCGGGCCAGCGCGCGTCCTCTTTCGTGAGCAGCGGCGGGCGAGTCGCGTAGCTGCGCCGCCAGATCTTCACCTGCGCGTCGCCGTACTCCGCCGCCGTCTCCGCCTTGTTGAGCCCCTGCAGCGCGCCGTAATGGCGCTCGTTGAGCCGCCAGGACTTCTCGACCGGTATCCACATCAGATCCGTCTCCTCAAGCACGCACCAGAGCGTCTTGATCGCGCGGCGCAGCACGGAGGTGTAGGCCTTGTCAAAGGTATATCCCTCTTTCCGCAGCAGCTCTCCGGCGGCCTTCGCCTCGGCAAGCCCCTTCTCTGAAAGCGGCACGTCCTGCCACCCCGTGAAGCGGTTCTCCTTATTCCACGCGCTCTCGCCATGTCTTATCAAAACGATTTTATACATACTAAGCAGCCTCCGATTTAATGATAGGTTGGAAACGTCTTTAATGAATTGTCGGCCAGCACGGGCGCGTTGTCAAGGCTACGGCGGTTTTTTGACGGCGTGGATGGTGAGATATCAAAAATATTTAAATCATGAATAATATTTTAAAAAATCTCCGGGGATGAGCGACATTTATGACTTACCTTGACATATATGGCGGACTAATTTATAGTACGCATTGTGCACAATGCGTACATTTTATGGACGCATAAATAAATACCATTAAGGATGGAGATTCATTGTGAGAAAATTTCTTGTCTGCTTTGTGATCTCGTGCTGCGCCGCTCTTTTGTTTGCGGCGTCAGCGTCGGCTGCCCCTGCTTTCCGCATCGGCGTCGCCACTCCCACCGTTTCGCAGGCGGAAGACGCCTACCGCGGCGCCGAGAGGATCGTTAAGGAGTACGGAGACGCTTCCAAGGGCGGGATGATCAAACACGTTACCTTCCCGGACAACTTTATGCAGGAGATGGAGACGACCATTTCCCAGATAGTCGGCCTCGCGGACGACCCGCAGGTCAAGGCCATCGTCGTCAATGACGCCGTCCCGGGAACGACGGAGGCTTTCCGCCGGATCAAAGAGAAGAGAAACGACGTCATCTGCCTCTCCGGCTCGCCGCATGAAGATCCCAACGTGATCTCTTCCATCTCGGATTTCAGCGCCGTGGGAGACAGTATCTCCCGTGGATACCTGATTATACATACCGCGAAGGAGCTCGGCGCGAAGAATTTTGTGATGATATCCTTCCCGCGTCATCAGAGCTATGAGCTTCAGGCCCGTAAGCGCGCGGTAATGGAGGCGGCCTGCCGGGACTTGGGGATCAAGTTTTCTTTTGAGACCGCTCCCGACCCTGTGAGCGACGTGGGCGTGGCCGGAGCGCAGCAGTTCATCCTTGAAAAGGTGCCCGCCTGGCTGAAAAAGTATGGAAAGAATACCGCGTTTTATTGCACTAATGATGCTCAGACCGAACCGCTCTTAAAGCAGATCGCCGAACACGGCGGCCTATTTATCGAGCAGGACGACCCGTCGCCGATCCTCGGCTATCCCGGCGCCTTTGGGATAGACCTTAAGAATGAGGCGGGCGACTGGCCGGCGATAATGAAGAAGATTGAAAAAACGGTAATTGCCGCCGGCGGCAAAGGACGCATGGGGACGTGGAGCGCCTCCGTGCCTTGGAGCATGACCTGCGCCATGGTGGAATACAGCAAGCGAGTGGTGGAGAAGAAGGCTTCTCTGGGCAATGTCAAAGATTTCGTCAGCTGTTTTGAGAAGTACACACCTGGTGTAAAATGGCACGGCAAAAGGTATCTCGACCTGTCCAACGGCGTCAGAGATAAGAAGTATGTCATGCTCTATCAGGACACCTATATTTTCGGCAAGGGGTACATGCACACGACCGAGGTAAAAATACCGGAGAAGTATGAGCGGATCAAGGGTACCCAGATAAGCAAATAGTAAATCGACACACAGGTGAACAAAAGGCAGAAGAAAGTACCCCGTTACGGGGTATTTTCTTTTATCGGACTTGCCGTTTTGATAGGCGAAAGGATTGAAGGAGAAGATTATGAGACCATTGATAGGAGTGGCTTCATCGGCATTTTATGATTCGTTCACGGACACGATGTTTCAGGATGCGGCGCGCGAGATTGTCGAGACCTGCTGGCAGCGGCTCTGCCTGACGGGCAAGATGATGCGCCACATCAGCAGGGCGGGCGGAGCTGCGGAGCTTCTTTCCGTAAAGTACAGCGACGAGGAAATTGAAACGGACGCTTTGAAGTATGACGGCTTTTTATTTTGCGGCGGCGCGGATATCACGCCCGCCCTCTATGGCGAGGAAGCGGACGGCAGTCAAGAGACAGACGCGGTGAGGGATAAATATGAGTACGCCCTGCTGAAAAAAGCCTATGAAAACGGAAAGACCATCTTTGGGATATGCCGCGGTCAGCAGATGATAAACATCGTTTTCGGCGGCGGCGTCTATCAGGATATAAACAGGATAAATCCCAACTGGAAGATTCACCAGTCGCCGTATCCGATGGACGGCTACGCCCATACGGTGAACGTCAGAGAGCCCCGCTTCCTGCCGCCTACGGATCAAATGGTGATAAATGTAAATTCGGCCCATCACCAGGCCGTGAACAGACTTGCGGACGGCTTTGTCGTCACCGCCGAGACAGACGACGGACTGATAGAGGGCATCGCGATGCCGGCCTATAAAAAGGGGTTGATCGGCGTGCAGTGGCATCCGGAATCGCTTGCGGACAAGGATGTTTTTCAACATAATTTTTTTAAGATGCTGGTGGAATATTCGAGCAGATAAGCGCCATCAAAGGAGCGAGCGCGGCGCTAAAGCTTGCCCTTATAGTATATTGGATAAAGATATATCGATAAATGTATAGCGATATTCTTTTTTTGTCTCTACCGCAGCCGACCCCGCCTTATTAAAATAACAGTCGTAAGGGAGTTAATAAGGCAGCAAAAAAAATATAAATAGTCGGTCAAGGAGGAATATATTATGGCAAGATTTACATTACCGCGCGACCTCTATCACGGGAAAGGTTCTCTGGAGGCGCTTAAAACACTTAAAGGCAAAAGGGCGATCGTCGTTGTCGGCGGCGGCAGCATGAAGCGTTTCGGGTTTCTCGATAAAGTTGAACAGTATCTGAAAGAAGCGGGCATGGAGGTGCGTCTTTTTGAAGGCGTGGAGCCGGATCCCTCCGTAGAAACGGTGATGAAGGGCGCGGCGGCGATGCGCGAGTTCCAGCCCGACTGGATCGTTTCCATCGGCGGCGGTTCGCCGATCGACGCGGCGAAGGCGATGTGGGCTTTCTACGAATATCCCGACACGACCTTCGAGGCCCTCTGCATCCCCTTTAATTTCCCGACGCTCCGCACGAAGGCGAAGTTCTGCGCCATCCCCTCGACTTCGGGAACGGCGACTGAGGTGACGGCTTTCTCCGTCATCACCGACTACGCGAAGGGCGTCAAGTACCCGCTCGCGGACTTCAACATCACTCCCGACGTGGCGATCGTCGATCCCGACCTCGCCGAGACGATGCCCCGGAAGCTTACGGCGCACACCGGCATGGACGCGATGACCCACGCGATCGAAGCCTATGTTTCGACATTGCACTGCGATTACACCGACCCGCTCGCGCTGCACGCGATCGAGATGATCAGCGAGAATCTCGTCAAGTCATACAACGGCGATATGGAGGCGCGCGACAGGATGCACGACGCGCAGTGCCTCGCGGGCATGGCCTTCTCAAACGCTCTGCTCGGCATCGTACACTCGATGGCGCATAAGACCGGCGCGGCCTACAGCGGCGGCCACATCGTCCACGGCTGCGCGAACGCCATGTATCTGCCGAAGGTCATCCGCTTCAACGCAGCAGAGCCCGCGGCGGCGGAACGCTACGCGAAGATCGCCAGCTTCCTGCACCTTAAGGGCGAGACGACGGCGGAGCTCGTTGACGCCCTCGTGGACCACATCAACGGCCTCAACGCCAAACTCGACATCCCCTCGCGCATCATGGATTACGAGGGCGGCATCATCGACGAGAAGGAGTTCATGGAGAAGTTGCCGAAGGTCGCCGAGCTCGCAGTGGGCGACGCCTGCACCGGCTCCAATCCGCGGTCGATCACGCCCGCGCAGATGGCGGAGCTGCTCAAGAGCTGCTATTACGACCGGGAAGTCGTAAAGGCCGCGGCCGCGTAAAAAGCATCTAAAAATTCCTCCCCCGACAGGAATTATTAGATAGACCCTAATTGCGCAACGAACGCAAGAGACGGCCGTATGCACCACGGCCGTCTCTTGCGTTCGTTGCGCCTCCCGCTGCTTCGCGCCGCAAGCTACGTACCGAAGAGGGGGCGGTATATCCGCGTTTCGTCAGCGGCGGCTCTCCGCCGGCAGCATCAGAGCGCCCACCAGCGTGAGATACTCCGGCAGCTTGTCGTCGTGAATCCAGAGGATGTCGAGTCCGAGATACTTCTTCAGGGCGAGGCTCACATCCGCGCCGATAGACTCTATCGAGTGGCGCGCCATCGCGGGATTGCGGCAGGGCTCGCCTGACGCCTTCGCGCATGCTGGGCAGAGGTCGCAGGAACCGGCAAAGAAGCTCAGGCTTCCCGGGATCTTTTTCTCCTCTTCCAGAAGCTCTTCTATCAGCCGGCGCTTTTCCGTGGAGAGCATCTCTTTGGCGCATTCGGCCGCGCTCTTTGTGCCGCCGCGCGCCTGATCGGGAGTCATCCGCAGGCCGACGAGCCTTATTTTCTCATAAGAGCGCCAAATATCCCTTGGATCGAAATCAAAGGGCGGGCACATCCAGTTATTATTGTAATTCGTGCACTCCCGGCAAAAGCCGAGAAACTTTGGAATATCGACGCACGAGGCGACGAAATCCGCCGCCTCGCAGACCGTGTCATACCTCTCGACAGAATAATCCATCACCAGCGACGCCTCCCGTTGAATCATCTCTATGTCTATGAGAATATCCCTCTCGTCCCTTATGTCAAGCCTTCATATCAGAGACGTCCTGAGTGCGGGGCCTCTTAATGGCCGCCAGACGGCGGAAAGGCCAAGCGTATCAGCATTACGAAAGATGAGTCCTCCCCTCTTCTATTCAGGACAAAGCTGATAAATTATAATGCGTCGTTGACCAACGCGGGCGGCCGGGCGCCTGAAAAGCTCTCGATTCGGGTGAAAGAGGCGCCTTCAGCTGCGACGGAGCCTTCGGCATACGGCATCCGCGAGCCAGCCGAAGGACCAGCCGGAAACGGCGCCGGCGACGAAGAGAGTCAGTATGTAGAG
>CAKSWL010000034.1 GCA_934511335.1 uncultured Cloacibacillus sp.
GGCCGAGTGCGTGAAAGGATAAAAGTGAAATGGAAAAACTGGCGACAAAGATACTATCCAGGCTCTCCGGCGCCTATCCCTCTTTTGTACAGTTAGAAGAATGCCGCCGTGACATCTGCGAAGAGCCCGCGGCATTCAAGAGGGGCGTTTCCTATCTCCTGGAAAAAGAATTAATCGAGATCAAGAACGTCGAAAAAGGGGAATGCGACGGGATATTCGGCGAGGTGCGCACAAACGCCGCCGGGCTGGACTACCTCGCGCAGCACAGCCGAAAGGTTAAAGCGTTTTGGATCGGCTGATCGACGCCGTATACGTGCGCGCACTTGGAAACATTCCGGAAAACATCGAAGACGGCCTGCTTGCGCCTCATATCGAAGCGGCCTGCCTGAAGGTGGCGGCGCAGATCGGCGCGCTGCCGGAAACGGGGCCGGACCTCGCCCGCGCGAAAGACGCGGCGGGATGTTTTGCCATCGCCTATGCGCTGCCGGTGATAAACACCTTCTATCTCAGCGAAGCGGCGAAGCTGCCAAGACGCATCCAGGAGACCGGAGATTACCGCTTCCATGAATCGGATGAGCTTATCCGGCTTATCAGGCACTGGGAAGCGCGCGGATACAACAGCCTGCGGTCTATCAGCCGCATGACGGGCAGCATCGGCGTCATCGTCATTTAAGTTAGGAGGAATTACATGTTATACGCTACAGCAGATACAGCCAATACCGAAGAGATCACTGGCGATCCTTATCTTTTAGGTCTGATCATATACAGCGCGGAACAGTCTATTCTCCCGCCGGAGCTGGTGGTGGCGCTTATCGCCGCCGAAAGCGGCGGGGAGGCATATGCCTGTGCCTACGAATCGCTTGCACAGACGTCGATGCAGTCAGCCAAGCCAAGGCAGTGCAGCCTGGACACCGAAAGCGTCTGCCAGAAGATGCGCTGGGGGCTGATGCAGATACGGGGCTCAGCGGCGCGCCGTCTTGGTTTTGACCTATGGCTGTCGCAGCTCTCGGTACCGCTGGTAAATTTGAAATGGGGCATCAAATATCTGGCGCACCTTACCAACCAGTTTTATAAGCGGCACGGCTACGCCGGCGTCATCGCCGCCTATCACAGCGGCAACCCGCGCAAGGTCGGCGCACAGTTCGTAAATCAGCTCTATGTCGATAAGGTGCTGGAGCTTATGGAACGATACAGGCCCATCATCGCTGAGAAGCGCGATCAGGCGCTTGCCGTGCTGGAAACACAGGTACTGACGCCGGAAGAGGCCGAAGCAACCACCCACTGCGACAAGAGAATCGGCGTGTACCTCTCCCGCCCGCTGGAAGAGCTCAAGAAGATGGCGGCCGAGCGCGGTATCGAGCCTGAAAAGAGATGGAAAAAGGCCTGCTACGCCGAAGCCCTCTATGCCCAGGACCTCGACGCCAAAAAGGTGCAAAAAGACGCGCCCGACGTCTCGGAGGCCCGCAAGTCCGAATAAAACAATTTAGGCCTCTTTCAAATCGATTTAAACGGCGTTTGAAGGGTCTTAAAGATGGGGGTAAGATGGAAAACAGCCTTGACGAAAAACTTGATCAGATAGACGGCACGTTACGCAGGATAGTCGGCGCGCTCAACTCGGGAAGCGGAAGCAGCGATATCACTCGAGTCGTTGAGCGCCTCTCTACCCTTGAGGCCGATATGAAACATCTTCAGGGATCGATGAAGGATATCAAAACGGCGCTTTGGGGGCTCGCCGCGAGCGTGCTCGGCCTCGTGGCCAAGATGGTACTCGAAGGAGCGCTCAAATAATGATCCCGCGCGTGGAAGAGCTGCTCATTGAGGCGCTGGAGACCCGTATCGTTTGTGCCGTTCCGGAGACGGCCCCGTCCAAGAGAGATGAACCGGAGACCTTTGTGACGACGATCGAATCCCGCAAGTTCGACATGTGCGTGCAGGAACAGAGCAGCGGCGTGATCTACGGCTCTGTAGAGGCAGAGCTTTCCGTGACGTTCTTCTCGAATAAGATCCGCTATGACTACAGCGCTATGATGGCCGACTTCGCGCGAAATCCGTTCTTACTGATTCCCGGAGCGCTTCCGGCGCAGATACTTGAAATGCTGAGTGAGACCGCGCTTGAAGGGCCGTATCTGACGACCGACGTCTGGGGATTCAAGGTGCTCTATTGCATTACCGGCGACGGCGAAGACAACGAATGGCAGATTCCGCATATCAACGCGGAGACGGCAGAAACGGCGGAGATATTTCCGGAGGACAAACCGCACGACCCCAATTCACCGGAGGAGATTATCAATGTTTGAAGACCTTCCAAAGAGCGATATCGCTATTGGCTGCCTTATAGCCCTGCTGGCGGCGGCCTATATCTGGCATGAATGTTTGCGCGAAGACAAGACCACGGCGGCGATCGGCAGGCTCGAAAGACAGCAGGCCGCGGCCCAGTCGGCGGATAAAAGAGTGGAAACGAAGGTGACTGACCTTGAAAAGACAAGAAAAAAGAACGACGCAAAGATCCTTCAGGCCCGGCGTGACGCTGCTGAAAGTGTTCACGCTCTCGATACTGCCGGCGTTGCTTGCGCTATGCGTAATGAGCTTGCCTGGCTTCGCGGCAGATACCACGACGGAAATCTGGGAGAAGGACGGGGACGTGGTACTCGCCCCGCAGGCGGCGAAGGATCTGCTTCTGGGAATACGGGAGCTGCGCGCCGAGAACGAGGCGCTCTCCTCCTCACTCGAATCGGAGCGGGCGGCCGCGCTGGAGGTGATAGCGGCGGTGCGGGAATTACGGGAACAGATACAACAAGAACGCCGCCTGTCGCAGGAAACGATAGCGCTGCTTCAGAAACAGTTGGACGCGGAGAAACGGAAGACGAAGACGGTCGGGATCATCGGCGTTGTCGCGGTGATAGCGGCGCTTGCTATATGAGGCTTGACGCCATCTGCGAAGCGGCCATCGCCGAAGTGCAGCCTGGAATGCATAAGAGGCTGTAGAGATGGACGCGGGAGAACAGGAACGCCGCTTCGCAAATCTTATCCAGCTGGGCGTGATCTCCGAAGTCCAGCCGGAAAAAGGCCTTTGCCGCGTCAACTTCGGCACAAGAGTTTCACCGCTTAGTCCCTGGCTCATGGGCCGCTGCGGCGGCGACAAAGAATACTGGCACCCGGACATAGGCGAACAGGCGGTGTTCCTCTCGCCCTACGGCGACGGCAGCGAAGGCGTCGTTTTGATAGGCATCATGTCGAACAGCAAGCCGCTGCCTTCCGGAGCAAAGGAGGGACTCTACATCAAGGAGTTCAAGGACGGCAGCCGTATCGAGGTAGACAGGAACGACCACATCGTTCTCATCAAAGATTCCTTCGGCAGCTACATCAGAATGGCGGACGGCAACATAATCCTGAAATCGAAGGGCGGCAAGGTTCGCCTTAACCCGGGAGGCTAGAGGATGCCTGCGACAACGAGAGTAACAGACGGAACAGTGGGAACCTGCGATATTGGTGCGGACTGCTGCCCTCACGGCAGAGCCGGCACGAACGCGACCGGCAGTCCGGATGTCGAAATCAACGACCTGCCCGCCCACTGCCTGAGCCATCAGGGTCCTTGCAACTGTCCGCATGGAGGAACCTTTGAGAGCGTGGAAGGCTGCGCCGACGTCGAGGTCAACGACCTGCCGCTTACAACTATCGGCCATACGACGCAGTGCATATCATGCGCTAAGACCGGACACCATGTTTCGGGCAGCCCGGACGTCGAGGCGGATTAAGGTGGATTGGAAGAAGCTGTTTGCAAAAGGCACGATATTTGAACGGGCCGGAATTCCATGCTTTATCTGGGTCGGAGTCTTGACGCTAATCCTCAACCACTGGATCCATCCATTTATCAGCTTGAAACTTCCAGTGAAAACCGTACCACTGCCAAACGGCTATTGGGATGCGCTGCCGTGGATCATAGGGGCCGTTATGGGCAAAAAAATCGGCGATAAGATTATCACCGCGCGTGACTCACTCGACAAATTCAACGAAGGAGGAGATGCCGATGCAGACTGGAATAAGTCGCACTCTTAACAAGGGCCGCCTGCCGGTGCTCGAAGCCAAAGCGCACCTGAACCAGAGCATCGCCGACATCCTCACCACACCCATCGGCACGCGCGTCATGCGCCCCGAATACGGCAGCAGGCTGCCGAATCTAATAGACGCGCCGATGAACAAAAGCTGGAAGCTGAAAGTATACGCCGCGGCGGCCGAAGCCCTCGACAAATGGGAGCCGCGGATAAGGCTTGAAAAAGTGGCCGTCGACGCTGTAAGTGCGGGCTATGTGGAAATATCACTGGACTACATCATCCGCGAGACGGGCGAATCGGTGACGACAGCGATCACAGCCGCAAAGGAGTGAGTCAAGTATGATAGATGTAAACAAACTGCCGGCACCACAAATAGTTGAAGAACTTGACTACGAAACCATACTTACCGCTATGCGTGTAAAGCTCGCGGAGCTTCTGCCGGACTGGACTGCCTCGGATCTTGAATCAGATCCGGCCAATAAAGTGCTGGAGGTCGCCGCCTATCGTGAAATGCTGATGAGACAGCGTGTGAACGAATCGGTTCGAGCCTGCATGCTGGCCTTTGCCAGATCGACCGATCTCGACCACCTTGCCGCCAACTTTGGAGTTGAACGCCTTGCCGCGGCGCAGGCGACATTCACGGCCGACCTCGCGCTTTCCGTGGAGCTTGACCTTCCCTGCACCATACAGGCGGGCTTTACTGTTGTCTCATCCAACGGCGAGGTCTCGGCAAAACTCATGCGGGATGTGGTAATCCCGGCAGGCAGCGCAGGGACGAAAGGCCACTTCGAACTCATTGCTCCGGAAGGCAGCAGCGGGAACGCGCTCAATCTCGCGTGGAACGCCATAACTCCGCTGCCGTTTGTCGTGCAGGTTACACAGACCACACCGTCTACGGGGGGCAGCGACGCCGAAAGCGACAATTCATTCCGTCTGCGCATACCGCTTTCCCTCGAACGCTTCTCCACAGCGGGGCCGGCGGGTGCGTATGAATACTGGGCACGTAGCGCTGATGAGCGCATCGCCGATGTAAAGATACTGTCTCCGGAGCCAGGAGAAGTCACAATTGTGCTGCTCTCCGCAGATAATGATGGAGTGGCGGACTCCGCCATGATCGAACGCGTGACAGCCATGCTTAGCAATGAAAAGATCCGCCCTCTCGACGACCTGCTCTCCGTGCAGAGCGCCGAGGCAATCACTTACACCATAGAGGCGGCGCTGGAGCTATACAAGGGAACGGCGACATCGCCAGTCTACACCGAAGCGGTGGCTCGGCTGACTGCAAAAGCGCAAAGCCTGGCGCGCCTCGGCAAAGACATAAAGCGAAGCGCTCTTATTGCTGCGGCACATGTCGAGGGCGTAAGAAGCGTGGCGCTTACGGCCCCGGCGTCAGACATAACAGTAACGGATTCGCAGTTTGCCAGATGCACGGCGATTGAGGTAATGAGCGATGTCGCAGACGAAGACTAACTCTCTGTTACCGGCGAACGCAACCGCGGAAGAGCGGGCGCTGTCCCTTGCTGCCCAGCTCTGCGCAGACATATTGCCGGAGGACATACGCACACTATGGCAGCCGTGGCATGCTGCGTTACGATTTTTGCCGTTTCTTGCATGGGCCTGCCACGTGGACTTCTGGCTCGACGAAATGTCTGAAGAGAGCAAACGCGCCTACATTGCCAGCAGCTGGGAATGGCACAGGCATAAGGGGACGACATACGCCATCCGCCGCGCGATCGAGGAGATAGGGTTCAAACGCATACGAATCGATGAATGGTACACTCTGCAAAGTCAGCCTCATACGTTTGCGGTGGAAATTTACCCTCTCATCGAGAAATACGCAAGATTCGCCGAACGCAGCATTCGGGAATACAAACCGGCCCGCAGCCATCTGCTGTGGATAGCCTGGCGCGTTATCTTCGGCCCGGAAACAATTACAGTAAAAGAACGCTTTAAGGAGCAGGTAGCGGCTGATCTGAGCGAAGCGTATCCATGGCGCGGCATCTACTACAACGGCCGCCATAAATACGGCAATCCCAAAGATCAGAACTGTGTCTCATACGGCGACCAAGACGAATGCGAAAAGTTTGTTTTAAAAAACTTGTGCGCCATTACGGAATATATGTGGGAACCATATTGCTACGACAGTACATATAACTATGACGGCAAAATAAGATACGGCAGCGGCTTAGATCCTAAAGAGACGTTGACCGTCACTTACCAACTTATACTGTAGGGGGGAAATCATGATTTCGGTACAGGAAGAAATACGCGCATCAGGACGGCTGAAATTAAAAATAATCCGCGGAGATAATCTTATTTGCGAGCAAATGATCAAGAACCTAATCGTGATGCAGGGGCGTCATAACGCGGCCTGTCTACTGGGCGGCGGTACGGGGATGCACGTATCGCATATCGGCGTTGGCAGCGGCCGTGATGAAGCGCAGTCTACCGACACGGGGCTGACCAATGCGGTAAAAGTAGCTGTCACGCCGCGCGTTGCTACGGGGCTTGAAGCTGAGGACGGCAGTACCTTTGACGATCCTAAAACCGTACAGTTTCATTTCCGAATCGGGAAGACGGCCGCGAATATCGCCATTGGCGAATATGGACTTTTCTGTGCCGATGGCACCCTGTTTTCTCGCATAGTCAGAGAAAGCGTATTTAACAAGACGAACCTGGAGCAGATCGTCGGTTTTTGGCAAATAGAGTTTTAGGTGGGATGAAATATGGCAAATATAAGCGAACAGTCTGAATTCACGGAAGAGATACAACAGGTGGAAATCGGAGAGCCGGTTGCCGGAGGTGCGTCTGGGCCAGTGAACCGCGTTGCGCGCGCCATAATAAACCGCACGCGATGGCTGAAAGACAAGTATACAGTTCTTGCGGAGGCTATTGAGAACCTGAGCTATGTCATTGGCGATGCGGACCTGTCCGACATCCTGAAGAAGGCGAACAACCTATCCGACGTACCCGATAAAGCCGCCGCCAGGAACAACCTCGACGCAGCATCAAATAATCACGAGCACGACGCCGCATATTTAAAAAAGGCAAAGAATCTTGAGGATATAGACAATACATTGACAGCACGCTCGAATCTCGGAGTTGCCGACATCCATTTTGTAACAAGCGCGCCGGGGCGGGCGCTCGGCAAAGATGGCGATATAGCGATACAGGATGTATCCAACGCCACACCGATCATGTACAGGAAGCGTAATGGCTCATGGATACCGACCTTAACAGCACACGATACAGAGTTGCCGGGTACATTCAAATGGTTTTGCGGCAAAACTGTTCCTGAGGGATATCTGAAATGCAACGGCGCGGCCGTAAGCCGTACGCAATACCAAGCGCTGTTTGCCGCCATAGGCACCACTTATGGCATCGGCAACGGTACGACTACTTTCAACCTGCCTGATGTGCGCGGCAACGCTATCCGCGGTTACGACGACGGGCGTGGCATAGACTCAAAACGTGCCTTTGGCAGCGAGCAGGAAAGCCAGAATAAATCACACAGACACGGCATTGCCACGGGAGAGATAAAGGAGGCTGGAGAGCATGTGCATAACGCATCAACGACAACAGGAGGGGAGCACAACCATGACGCTGATGTCAATAATGCGATACTTAGGTGGGGCAACGATACATCCCTGCACACCGGCATATCGCCCTCCGAAGGGGGCAGCGGCACTTTGCTGCATGTAAGAATAGACAGCGCCGGCAGCCATACCCATAAAGTCACTGTTGAACAGTCGACAAAACACCGACACGTCATTGACGGCTACAGTGACTACGACGGAGATACGGAGGCCCGTATGCGGAACATTGCTTTCATGCCGATAATAAAATACTGAGGATATAAAAATGTCTGAAACCGTGAACACAAAAGAAATTTTGGTAATATCCGACAGCCTACGCTACAAGCTCGTTGTACTTGGAGCGTTCGCAACATTCCCCGAGTTTGCGGCAGCTCATCCGACGGGGGCCGAAGGTAGCGCCTATATGGTAGCAAACGACCTATATATCTGGGATGTCGATGACCGCGCGTGGGCAAACGTCGGACAGCTGACCGACCGGGCCATCGTAAATGACTTGGGAGTGGTGACAGAAAATATTGTTATCAACCCAACAGGGGGCCGTCTGGTAAAAGCCACGATTGGCACGTCCGTAAGCGTAGGTCTGGCCGCTCCGGGCAGCGCCGGTGCCCGCCTGTATTTACACCTTACAAACGCCGGAGCTTACACCATAACGTGGCCCGCGAACCTCGTTTGGCTCTGCGGCGCTCCCACGTTGCAGGCTGAGGGCGACGACCTCATCTATATCCAGACCGACGACGGCGGCGTGACATGGCTCGCGGCAAACATGATAGGCGGCGGCAACTCTGGCGGCGGCGGAGGGGGCGAAAGCGGCGGCCTTAATCCTGACGACGGTATATACTACATATACACCGCGCGTGACCTCGCGAACTTTCGCGACGTTGTAAACAGCGGCGGCACGGATATAAATGCCCGTGTCATGAACGACATTGACTTAAGCGGCGTATGCGGCGGCGAGCAGAGCTGGGATCCAATCGGGGTTTGCCTAGATGAAACTGACAACACAATAGGGTATACGGGAACATTTGACGGCGGCGGACACATCATATCCAACCTTTACATTTATGAACCATCCCTCCGGGGCAGAGGGCTTTTTGGCTGCCTGGATACGGGAGGCAAAATAAAAAACACGGCAGTTCAAGGATCAATCTGTTGTCTTGAAAACTCCGCAGGCTTATGCGCTATTGTACGAAACGGGAAAATCACAGCCTGTAAAGCTGAGGTAACTATTACATCGACTGCTGTGGCACGATATTACAGGATTGGCGGCCTGGCTGGCCGCGTGTTTGATGACAGTGAGATAAGCAACTGTTATTCAGCCTGTGAGTTTGTAAGCTCGGTAACGCAAGGCAGAGGTGGGGTCGCTGCGAAAATAGCGAACTCGAAACTGGAAAACTGTGTAGGAGCCTCTTTTTTCAGCACAAAAATGAGCTATGACGGCGGTATTGTTCCCGAAATGGCTAGGACAGCTGATGCATCATCTCCATATGTGAATACTCAATGCTATTTACATAACAACTTTACGGATTTATACAATGAAAACCAGGACCCTAACGTAAAGTATGGCGTTTTTTATTGTATAGCTGATAACGCTAGGGGTAATATTGTTACGATATACAACAATGGGTATCATGCAGCTATAACCCCGCACGCGCCTTATAATGGAACGTATCCTATAGCAATTGGTGCGGATGAACTGCCGGCGGTGACGGTGCTACTGCGGGCACAGGCGATAAAAGACAGAGCCGTCGTTGCGCCACAGATATACCCACTGAAAGCCTGTGCGGCGGAAAAGGGAAAACTTGTCTATAATTGGTTCGCTGAAGATCCAACAATGTTAAGCATAATCGACAACACATCTCCTACTCCGACAGTTACAGCGTTAAAGAAAGGAAAAACCCGCTTATTCTGCACTGTGACACACATGTTTGGCGACACTACGCATATGGTATCCGCAAATGTCGTAGCGGAACTGTAAAGGGAGAAAAACATGATTAAATACAAGGTAAAAGGTTCAGGCAAGCTTTACGAATGGCACACCCTCGCAAAACTATACCCGCATGTCAGTTGGCCTAAATATCCTCCATCTGACACCGAATTCTTGTCGAGGCTTAACATTACGGCTGTGCTTATGGAGCAGGAAACACCGTCGCTGAATGAACTGAAGGCATTATATCAGCAAGTGATATCCGATGGCTTTACTGCCCACGTCGCTGGATCTTTTATGTGTTTTCTCGGCTGGCCGATGCAGTTTGCGGAAAGCGACAGCATCAAGATGGAAGGGGCGATAAAGCTGCTTGAATCTCAAAACGCGGAGGCCGGCTACCTCACGGACGCAAACGACGTAACGCATTATGACGTCCCCATAGCCGACATGCGCGCCGTCCTGCTTGAAATGTTGTCTGCCTATGCCGCAGCCCACGCGAGGAAGCAGCTGCTTCGGGCACAGGTGGAAGCGGCGCGGAGCACAAAAGATTTAAATGCAATAGAAATTACATGGAATTTAAAGGGAGAGTGACACACATGCCAGAACAGTTTATCCACGGGATTGAGCATATCGAATTAAGCGACGGGCTTCGCCCGATAAGCACGGTAAAATCCTCCGTCATCGGCCTTATCGGCACCGCGCCGGAGGCCGACGAGGGTAAGTTCCCGCTCAATACGCCGGTGCTCATCGCCGGCCGCCGGACGGCTGCGGCAAAACTCGGCGCGTCCGGCACGCTGCCGGCCGCGATCGACGGTATATTCGACCAGTGCGGCGCGATGGTCGTCGTGATTCGCGTAGCAGATGCGGCGCAAAGCACAGCCGCACAGAGTAATGTCATCGGAGGGGTTAATGCGGAGTCTGGCCGCAACGAGGGTATCCAGTGCTTCTTGGACGCAGGCAGCGCCGTCAAGGCACGCCCGCGCATCCTCATCGCGCCGGGATTCAGTCATCAGCAGGCGGTGGCCGCCGAATTGCTCTCCGTCGCCGAGCGCCTCAAGGCCGTCTGCATTCTTGACGGCCCGAACACGACAGATGCCGCGGCGATCTCGTATGCTGAGAATTTCGGCAGCGCGCGCGTTTTTGTCGTCGATCCTTGGGTTAAGGTATGGGATACGGCGACGTCTGTCGAGGTCGTCCAACCGGCAAGCGCCCGCGTTGCCGGACTGATCGCCAAGAGCGACAACGAACGCGGCTTCTGGTGGTCGCCGTCAAATCAGGAGATATTGGGTATCACCGGCACGGCACGGCCGATAGACTTCGTCATGGGAGATTCCAACTGTGCCGCGAATCACCTAAACGAAAACAATGTCGCCACAATCATCCATCAGAACGGCTATCGCCTCTGGGGCAACCGCACTCCGGCCGCGGACACTAAGTTCGCCTTCCTCTGCGTGCGCCGCACCGCCGACATGGTGGCGGAATCGCTGCTTGCCGCTCATCTTTGGGCCGTCGACCGCGGCATCACGCGCACCTATATGGAGGACGTGCGCGACGGCGTCGACATGTACCTGCGCCACCTGCAGAAAGTCGGAGCTATATTGGGCGGCTCCTGCTGGATAGACAGGGAGATCAACACGGCGGAGCAGATCATGCAGGGGATCGTTTACTGGGACTACGACTTCACTCCGGTCTATCCGGCGGAGCACCTTACCTTCCGCAGCCACATAGTGGACGACTATATCGAAGAAATATTCTCATAGGAGGGATGAAAAATGCCTGCTATCAACACGCCGAGAGTGCTTCAGGGCTACAACCTCTTCATCGACGGACAGGGCTTTGCCGGGAAGATCGGTGAGTGCGAGCTGCCGAAGCTCACGATCAAAACTGAAGAATTCCAGCCAGGAGGCTACGACGCGCCGGTGGAGCTCGACTGCGGCCTTGAGAAGCTCGAAACGACATTCACAATTATGGATTACGAGGCCGAGGTTTTAAAGCAGTTCGGCGTCGGACACAATAATAAGGTGCAGGCGACGCTGCGCGGCAGCTTGGCAAACGGCGACGGCACGACCGTTCCCGCAGTCGTCAACTACAACGGGATGATCCGCGAGATCGAACAGCCGAAGGCGAGCAAGCCGGGCAAGATGGAGATGAAGGTGACGATGAGTCTCACTTATTACAAGCTCACCATCGACGGCGAGGTCGTGCATGAGATCGACATCCCGAACATGAAGAGGGTCATAGGCGGGAGGGACTACCTAGCCGCCATGCGCGCCGACATCGGCGCATAATAACATAAGGGAGGTAAATAAATGCTCACATCGTCTAAGGTAATGATAGAACTCAGCTACCCCGTCGTCATCGACGCCACCGAGGTAAAAGTACTGCAGATGCGCCGGCCGAAGGTGGCCGACGTGATCCTGCTTCAGAAACAGCAGGGCGAAGAGGCGGAGAAAGAAATAAAACTTTTCGCCAACCTCTGTGAAGTTTCGCCGGACGATATCCGGCAGCTTGACATGATGGACTACGGAAAGCTTCAGGAACAGTACGGAAATTTTATGGCGCCGGAGCCTCGGAAGGAGAACTCCGAAGAGTCTGCGCAGAAGTAGCGCACCTCCTCCACTTCGGGTATTCCGAACTCATGGATATGGAAGTGGAGGAACTTTTAGAATGGCACAAAGAGGCGGTTGAGGTCGCAAAAGCTGAAAACGCCGGTTAGATCTTTTTGAACAGGCAGAGAAAGGGCGTCGCGATTATCACGGCAACATAATAGAGTACGACTAGCACGGGGGCGGCAAGGAACATCAACACTATCGCCGCTCCCACTATTACAAAAACGCCGACAGGCATAAGCAGAAGGCCGAGCACGAGGCTTTTCATAAGCCACGAACACATCAGCCAACCTGCAATTAAAAGCAGGACGGGGCCTACCATGCAAGCGGAGGGAGAATGATTGATGTCAAATTTATCGATAGGTCTTATCATCGGCGCAGCCCTCGCTTCCGGTTTTAATTCTGCGATTGGTTCCGCTACATCAAAGATATCACAACTTGATAAAAAAGGCCAGAACTTAAAAAATCGGGGAAACTATAGGAAAACAATTTCAGGAACTTCGGGTGGAAACGCTCCGTGTCAGAAAAGAGTTCGAAGCTTCTAGGTACAAAAGCAAAGAACTTGGCACAAAACTGAAAGAGCTGCAACACTCTACGCAAACCGCCAGAGCAGAAGCCCAGAAGTATGGCTTCAATATAAAAAAGGTAGGCGAAGAAACACGGCTCCTGGGCATACTCTGCCAGAGAACGGAGGCACAAATCGGTCGGATGCAGGCGCGCATGTCGCGCGCGCAAGCTAGAGGCGCTATGAAGAGCGAATTGCTCGGCGTCACCGGCATGACTTATGGGATAGGGCGAGCTATACAACCGGCGATTGAGTTCGAAGAGGCTTTTGCCGATGTTCGTAAGGTCGTGGATGACACAGACGAAGAATTAGACGGCCTAAAAAAGGATATTCTCAATCTATCGACCGTTATCCCAATGGCTGGAGTCGACCTTACTAGGATCACAGCTGCCGCGGGACAGACTGGAATAAAAGGGCGAGCCGCGTTGCTTGATTTTACGACTACTGCCGCAAAAATGGGCGTCGCGTTCGATATTACAGCAGACGAAGCGGGAAGGGCAATGGCAGAAATCAAAAACGGCTGTAAAATAAGCCAGTCTGAAGTTACGTCATTAGGAGATGCAATAAACCACCTTTCAAATAACACTGCCGCCGATGCCCCTAAACTAGTCGAGTACATGCGCCGTGTCGGCAGTATAGGCAAACTGGCGGGGATATCAAGCGAGAACATCGCAGCTTTGGGCACCGC
>CAKSWL010000035.1 GCA_934511335.1 uncultured Cloacibacillus sp.
TCGTCGACGGCGGCGGTATAGCATAGGAGGAGAGTCAGATGTCAAAAAAGATGTATCCCTATATCCCCAACTCGGAAGCGGCCGTTCAGGCTGAGATGCTCAAGTTCATCGGTGTGGATTCGATCGAAGAGCTGATCGCCGACATCCCCGAAGAGATGCGCCTGAAACAGGCGATGGCGCTTCCCGAACCAATTTGCGACGAAGCGGGCCTTTTCCGCCACGTCGGCACGATGCTCGGCAAGAACAAGACGGCGCGTGAGCTGGTCTGCTTCCTTGGCGCCGGCTGCTACAATCGTTACGTCCCCGCGGTCGTTGATGAAGTCATCAACCGCTCCGAGTTCCTCACCGCTTACGCCGGCGAGCCTTACGAGGACCACGGACGCTTCCACGCGATGTTCGAGTACCAGTCGATGATGGCCGAGCTGCTCGACATGGACGTCTGCAACGTGCCGAACTATGACGGAAGCCAGGCCGTCGGCACGGCGCTCCGCATGGCGACGCGCATCGTGCGCCGCAAAGAGGTGCTGATTCCTCGCAACATCAATCCCGATACGCTGCGGGCGGTGCAGACCTACCTCCAGCCCGACGTCGAGATCACGTATGTAGATTACGGCGCGAAGACGGGGCGCATCTGCCTCGACAGCCTTAAAGAAAAGCTGACGGACAAGGTGGCGGCGGTGCTGGTCATGAATCCCAACTTCTTCGGCGTCGTCGAGGATAAGGCGCAGGAGATCGCCGACCTGGCCCATGCCCAGGGCGCCCTGATGGTCGCCTATGTCGAGCCGTCGACGCTCGGCGTGCTTACGCCTCCCTCGCACTATGGCGCGGATATTGCCTGCGGCGATATCCAGGCGCTCGGCCTCCATATGAACTACGGCGGCGGCGTCGCGGGCTTCATCGCGACCGCCGACGATCCGCGCTTTGTCGACGAATACCCCTCGCGCCTCTTCGGCATCGCGCCGACGAGCGAGAAGGAATGGGGCTTCGGTGACGTCCTCTGGGAGCGCACCTCGTTCGCGAACCGTGACAGCGCCAAAGAATTCGTCGGCACGCATTCGGCGCTCTGGGGCATCGCCGCCGGCGTATACCTCGCCGCGATGGGGCCGCAGGGCATGAAGGAACTTGGCGAAGCGGTGCTGCAGCGTCAGGTCTGCCTGAAAAAGGTACTCTCGGGCGTCAAGGGCCTCTCGTTTAACCGGTTCTCCGGCGTCCCTTTCCAGGAGGTCGTCGCGGACTTCTCGGCGAGCGGCAAAAAGGTCTCCGAGATCAACGAGAAGCTGCTTGAAAAGGGAATCCTCGGCGGTTACGACCTGGGCCGTCACTTCCCCGAGCTTGAGGGCTGCATGCTGCTGGCGGTGACCGAGCAGACATCGGCGGACGATATTAAGGCTCTTGCTTCGGCACTGGGCGAGATTCTGGCGTAAAGGAGGCCATTTCAATGAACAGTTTGGAAAGATTAAAGAAATTTCATCAGGCGAAGTGGAATGAGCCGATAATCTATGAGATAAGCGAGCCCGGCGCGCGCGCCGTCCTCGTCCCCGGCCCCTGCTGCGACTGCACGAGCACGGAAGAGGCCCTCGCCACCCTGCCTGAGGGCATGGTGCGTAAGGAGAAGGCCAACCTTCCCGAGATCGCGCAGCTCCAGCTGGTGCGCCACTACAACCACCTCTCGCAGGAAAACATCGGCGTCGACGGAAATATCGACATCGGCCAGGGGACCTGCACGATGAAGTACAGCCCGAAGATCAACGACCGCCTCGCGGGGCTTTCCAAGGTCACCGACATGCACCCGCTCCAGCCTGACGCGACCGCGCAGGGGATACTCGAGGTCTTCTACAAGACGGGCGAGCTCTTCAAAGAAATATCCGGCCTTGACGTATTCTCGATGCAGCCCGGCGGCGGCTCGCACGGCGTCCTCGCGCTCGCCTCTATCGTGCGCGCCTACTGGCGCGACAAGGGCGAGGAAGAGAAGCGCGACGAGGTCATCACGACCCTCTTCTCGCATCCCGCCGACTGTGCCGTTCCGACGGTTAAGGGCTATAAGGTGACGATCATTCAGCCCGACGAGGAGGGCTATCCCGA
Source organism: uncultured Cloacibacillus sp. (assembly GCA_934511335.1). GTDB lineage: Bacteria > Synergistota > Synergistia > Synergistales > Synergistaceae > Cloacibacillus. Next base: position 2,083 of record CAKSWL010000035.1, read on the forward strand.
CATTGAGGCCTTCAAGGCGGCGATATCCGACCGTACGGCGGCGATCTTCTTCACGAACCCGGAAGATACGGGCATCTTCAACGTCCGTATCAAGGAATTCACGCGCCTCGCGCATGAGAAGGGGATCCTCTGCTGCTACGACCAGGCCAACGCCAACGGCCTGCTCGGCATCACCCGCACCGCCGAGGCCGACTTCGACATGTCCTTCTTCAACCTCCACAAAACCTTCGGCGCGCCGCACGGATGCGGCGGCCCCGCCACGGGTCTTGTTGCGGCGAAGAAAGAGCTGCGTCCCTACATGCCCGTCCCGCTTGTTGAATACGCACCGGATAAGGGATATTATCTTGACTTCGACCTGCCGAAATCCTGCGGCAAGATCAAGTCCTTCTGGGGCGTCGCGCCCGTCGTCGTCAAGGCCTACTCCTGGATCATGGCGCTCGGCGCCGACGGCCTGCGCGAAGTCTCACGCGTCGCCATCCTCAACAACAATTATTGCATGAAGAAGATCCTCGCGATCAAGGGCGCCTCGATCAGCTTCCCGCATCACCCCTCGCGCATCGAGCAGGCCCGCTACAGCTGGCAGAAGCTCAAGGAGGATACCGGCTTCGGCACGGCGGATGTGCAGCGCTGTATCGCCGACTTCGGCACGCACTACTGGTCCAGTCACGAGCCCTGGGTGATCCCCGAACCCTTCACGATCGAACCCAGCGAGTCATACTCGAAGCAGGATATCGACGACTACTGCGCCGTGCTTGCGGAAATTTCCCGCATGTGCTACGAGGAGCCTGAGGCGGTCAAGCACGCGCCCGTGAACAGCACGGTGCACCATATCGACCACGACTACTTCGACGATCCGGCGAAGTACGCCATCACCTGGCGCGCCTACAACAAGAAGTATAAGGGCTATTTTGAGCCCAAATAGAGCATGATGAAAATAGGCTTCCTCATCAACCCTGTCGCGGGAATGGGGGGCAAGGTGGCTCTCAAGGGAACCGACGGAGAGGAGACTCTCCGCCGGGCCCTTGAGCTCGGCGCCGTGCCGCTGGCCGGCGAGCGCGCCGCGGAGGCGGTGAGGGAATTTGCCGAAAACGCGGCGGACTGCCGTTTCTACAGCCCTTCAGGCGCCATGGGAGCCGATTTGCTTGAATCATACGGCCTGGAAACAGAGCTCCTCTTTGCACCGTCCACACATACGACCTCGGCCGACACCAAGCGCGCGGCGGAAATGATGCTTACGCGCGGTGTCGGCCTCATCGTATTCGCGGGAGGCGACGGCACGGCGCGCGACGTCTGCTCCGTCGTCGGCGAGAGCGTCCCCGTCGTCGGCATCCCCGCCGGGGTAAAAATACATTCCGGCGTATACGCTAAAAGGCCGAAGGCCGCGGGTATGCTCATCAACAACCTTTTGCTCGGCAAGGTCCGGCGATTTTCCGTGGCGGAGGTCGTGGACATCGACGAAGAGGCTTTTCGCGACGACATAGTGCGGGCGCGGCTCTACGGCTACATGAAGGTGCCCGACGACCGCGAGTTCATGCAGGACCGCAAGTCCGGCGGCAGCGGCGGATCTTCCGAAGAGGCGGCAAATCTGGCCGCCTTCACCGCCCTTTCCATGAAGCCCGGCACTCTCTATTTAGTAGGCTCAGGCTCGACTACCAAGCAGCTTATGGACCGCCTCGGCCTTGACTGCACGCTGCTTGGCGTAGACGCCGTGTTAGATAGGAAACTCGTCGGCAAGGACCTTACGGAGGCGGAAATAAAAGAGATACTTTCTTCCGTCGAAAGAAAAAAAAGGGCGCTTATCATCACGGTGATCGGCGGACAGGGGCATATATTTGGACGTGGCAACCAGCAGTTGAGCCCCGCAGTCATCCGTATGATCCCCAAAGAGAACATCATGGTCATCGCCACGCCTGCCAAGATGGCGCAGCTATTCGGCAAAAGCCTGATCGCCGACACCGGCGACAGCGCTCTCGACCGGGAACTTGCGGGATACCTGCCCGTCGTCACCGGATATGCGCGGAAGATGATGGTCAAGGTTTCATAAAAATATTTAAAATATAAGGGTAGGAGAGTGAGATTATGGCACGTTATGAAGAGCTTGCAGGAAAGAGAGTTATGATCACGGGAGCGGCAAGCGGCATCGGCCTGGCCACCGCCCGGGTCTTCGCGCAGCAGAAAGCCAAGGTGTTCGTCGTCGACTATAACCAGGAGGCGGCGGCGCGGGTGATGACGGAGAATCCCGCCTTTGCCGGGTACTGCGTCTGCGACGTCAGCAAAGAGGAAGATGTCCAGAACGCCTTCAAAAAAATGGACTCGGTGCTCGGCGGCATCGACGTCCTTATCTCGAACGCCGGTATCAGCGTCAGGGCCGACTTCGTGGACATCTCTTATGAGCAGTGGAAAAAGGTCGTCGATATCAACCTCAACGGCATGTTCCTCTGTGCGCGCGAGGCGGCGCGCCGGATGATGAAACAGAAGAGCGGCGTCATCCTCATGACCGCCTCGACCAACGGCACGGAGGGGCACCGTTGGTACACCGATTATAACGCTTCCAAGGCCGGCGTCATCCTGCTGGCCAAGAGCATGGCTCTTGAACTCGCTCCGATCGTGCGCGTGAACTGCGTATGCCCCGGCTATGTCCTCACTCCCATGCAGAAGGCCGAGTACACTGAGGAGATGCTCGCCAAAGTAAACGAAGGCATCCCGATGAAACGCCACGCCGAACCGGAAGAGGTCGGCAAACTCTACGCCTTCCTCGCCTCCGACGACGCGAAATACATCACCGGCGCCGATATCCGAATAGACGGCGGCGAAACGGCGGGGCTCTATTAACTTCAATATAATTAGTTATAGCGATAGAATAGAAAAATATAATATAATATAAACATGATATTTTGTGATTGAGATACGTAGTTTAGCTGATTGATTTCATATTATCCACATTCGGCTCCGGCACGGTCATTTGCAGGCTGTCCCTGCCGGGGCTGTGAATAGCAAGTTCAAGCGATTGTAATTTTATTTGGGCTGCTGCCGTTACGATATTTACCGCTTGTGTTTTTTTAATTAATGTATACTAAGTATGTGCTGTTTTTTAGAATAAACTTAATTAAAGTGTTAACTTATCATAAGGGATGTGGACAGGGATGAAGGATGCGATCCTCGCAAAGGGTAAGGTGTGGACCGGCGAAAAGAGCCGGCGTTTTTGTGAGGCGTTTTTTGCTGAAGAGGGAGTCATTACATATGTAGGCGATTTCTCCGGCGTCAAACGATACGCAGAGGGAAAGAATTACAAGCTGTATGATTATGGTGAAAACCTCGTGATGCCTGGGATGACAGATGCGCACATACACCTTACGGCATATGCGAAACAGGATCTGTATGTAAATCTTTCCGGCGTGAATTCTCTTGAGGAGATCAAACCGCTTTTATTGGCAAAGGCGAAAGAGGCGCCCGCGGGCGAATGGATTCGGGCCGTCAACTTCAATGAAACTCTATGGAGTGATCCGCGCAAGCCCGACCTTGATTTCATAGACGGCCTCGGCCTAAAAAACCCCATAATAATAAGCCGGTATTGCGGCCACTTCCACGCGGTGAATACGACGGCTCTTAAGAAAGGCGGCCTATGGGAAAAAAATGACGTAAATATCGCCAGAAAAGAGGACGGCAGCCATTTGGGGCAGCTTACGGAGGGAGCAGCCGGGCCTCTTATCGAGGCGGCGGCGAAAATTTATGAAACGCCGGAATATGTCGCGAAGTTGATAGAAAACAGCTGCCTTAAATTGGCGTCTGAGGGGATAACGGCGGTACATGCCTGCGATGCGCCGAGTTACGCTCTGGGGGAAGACCTCTATGCCTGCCAGTCCCTTTACGAAAGCGGCAGACTGCCGATCAGGTGGGCTTGCTATCATGATCAGCTGCCAAATTACAATATAAAGAGCGGCTTTGGCAACGAAATGCTTTTCTTTGCTGGGCTTAAGCTCTTTGCCGACGGTACTCTTGGCGGCAGGACGTGCGCGATGAGAAATGATTTTTCTGACGACCATGGCAATATGGGGCTTCTCAACCACTCCGACGAAGAGATGCGCTCTTTGCTTACCGAGGCTCAAAAAAGAGGAATAAATGTCCAGATACACGCGATAGGGGATAGGGCTCTGGAACAGACGCTCGACAGCATAAATTATGTCACGGCGCTGCTTGGAGAGCCTTCCGTGCCATATCGTATCAATCACGCCATCGTCTGTCCCGAAGATCTGCTCCAAAAAATAAGAGGCGGCAGAGTTACTATAGATTTGCAGCCGATACAGGCGCACACGGATCGCGGCATGACGCCTTCCAGAGTAGGGCGCGAAAGGATGAAGAGCTGCTATGCTTTTAAAAGCCTCTACGACTCAGCTTATACGGTAACAGGCTCGAGCGACGCTCCTATCGAGGACCCAAATCCATGGCTTGGCATTTGGGCCGCGGTCAATATGACTGAAATGGACGGCACGCCGCTTGAAGCATTCAACAAAGACGAGTGCCTTTCTATTGACGAGGCCATGGAGATTTATACGGCTAACCCATGGAAGGCATTGGGAAAGGAGGGAAGGGCCGGGACGATTTCGCTTGGGAAATTTGCTGATTTCACGGTCGTTGATGGCGACCCCTTTGCGCTGAACAAATCGGATTTAAGGCGCGTCACCCATTTGGCTACCTTTGTTGGCGGCAAAATGGTGTGGAGCAAATGAGATATGCAGGGATAAGGAGGTATGAGAAATGTCAGAAAAAAGACGTAAGCACCTGAAACCAAGCCTCGCTCTTTCGATAGGTATAATCATTTTAATAACCGCAGTAGTTTCTGCCGCGACATTATATTATAAGGTCGACGTGCATGCGCCGATCGTGATGCTGGCCGTGGTCATTGCCCTAGTCGGATATTTTCATTTGCATCTTAGCTACAAAGAATTGGAATCCGCGGCGATAGACAGCATTATGGCCTCTATTCCATCCTGCCTGATTTTGACTTTAGTTGGCATGCTGGTTGGCCTGTGGATAAAGGCGGGTATCATCCCTGGCTTGATTTACTATGGCCTCGGTATTATCAGTCCGAACATTTTTCCCCTTGCGACGCTTATCGTTTGCTCAATAATATCTCTTTCTACCGGCTCTTCGTGGTCGACCGAAGCCACAGTGGGAGTTGCCATGATGGGTATCGGCAACGGCCTTGGCATCAACCCCGCGTTTACGGCGGGCGTCGTTGTCTCCGGAGCGTACTTCGGGGACAAAATGTCGCCTCTTTCCGACACGACCAATCTCGCCCCCGCTGTTTCAGGGGCGTCGTTGTTTGACCATATTAGAGCGATGTGTTGGACTACCGGGCCGTCGTTGGTCATATTTTCCGTGATACTTCTCCTCTGGGGATTCAGTTATTCAGGAAACAGCATAGATACGACCCGCATAAATGCGATACGTACAATCATCGCCGCGGAGTTCCCTGTGACGTTGCTGTGCGTTATACCGCCTTTTCTCGTTATAATATCTTCAATAATCAAAATTCCTGCGATGCCGGGGATATGCGTAGGGATCTTTGCCAGTATGATCATGTGCGCCGCTGACGGAGTGTCTATGGGTGAAATGTGGAACCTGAGCCAGTGGGGCTATAAAGCCCAACTGTCGGCGCAAATCGCCGGACTCGAGAGTATGCCTGAGATAGCGAAAATCCTCCAAGCCCAAGGATTGCAGATGCCGCCGGAATTGGCGAAGGACGTAGCCTCAATGATTTCCCGCCTTGTTGGACGCGGTGGGATGCAGAACATGATGTGGTCGGTATCTCTTGCTCTTATCGCGATGGCGATGGGCGGCTTTTTAGAGGTGACGGGGATACTGCATACGTTGCTTGCCGCTATGACGAAGGGCGTAAAACGTGTGGGCGGGCTTGTCAGCGCCACCGTAATAGCCTCTTTTGTCGCAAACCTTCTGACCGGCAGCCAGTATCTGTCTATTATAATTCCTGGAAGGATGTTCAAATCAAAATATGAAGAGAGCGGATTGGCTCCCAGAATGCTTTCGAGATCTCTCGAGGATTCCGGAACGCTTACCTCCGTTCTCATTCCATGGAACGTCTGCGGCGGTTACGCGGCGGCGGTCCTTGGGGTTCCGACGCTGGTCTATGCCCCGTATGCCATATTGAATTGGCTTACTCCGATTGTGGCGATATTCATCACCTATCTTGGGATCGGCATCTTCTGGAGGGATGAGAAGGGCGAAGACCGTAGGGAGAAGAGGGTATCCCTGGAAAAGTAAGACGCTGGCAAGAGGGGGGACATCCGCCCTCTTGCCGGTTTAATGCCGGTCCCAGAGTTTTAAGGAGCCTGCAGGGGGAGGATAAGAACGATGACAGATACTAGATGCCTTTATTTGAGAAATGGAAACATATGGACAGGAGATCCGACATGCCCGCGCGCCGAATCAATGATGATAAGAAATGGAAAGGTCGCGGCGCTGGGCGGCACCGAAGAGCTTGACGCTTATCAGTGCGCCGCAGACGCCGTAGTTTATGAATTAGATAATGTTTCAGTTGTTCCAGGATTCAGCGATTCCCATATCCATGTCCTCACGAGCGCTAAGGCGATGCACTCGCTCGATTTATCCTCGGCGTCGTCCTTAGACGACGTTATCTCCAGGCTTAAAAAGAAGGCTTCGTCTGTTTCGCCGGAGAGTTGGATATATGGGACCATGCTGAATGAAAATGGCTGGGAGAGGCCGCTGCTGCCTACGGCGAAAGAGATAGACAGAGCCGGTATCCCGAATCCGGTGCTGCTCCATCGTATATGTACTCACGCCACGGTTGCCAACTCGCGGGCTCTGTTTTTGACGGGGATCAGGGAACTGGATCTCGCCAATATTGAAAGAGATGCCTCCGGTGAACCTACCGGCATTTTGTATGACGACGCGCAGCTGCCGGCGTATGAGGTCATGAAAAAAGACCTCTATACGAGAGACACGCTCATCGATTACCTTGATGAATATCTGAGGCATGCTGCCTCCTTAGGACTCACTACACTTCACACTTGCAGCGCTGAAAGCCTAGGAATGGGAGAAGAGCTTTTTCTCTATGAGAAGATGTATGAAGCGGGGAACCTTTCCTGCCGGGTCTATTGTGTTCACGACGCGCTCTCGATCCCGCCCATGGGGCCGCGGATGGGCAATGATTTCGTCCGTTTTGAGGGGTTTAAGGTATTTATCGACGGAGCGATCGGTTCGCGGACGGCGGCGATGTCAGTGCCATATCATGATGATCCGTCGACGGCGGGGATACTGCTGCACGAATTTGACGAATTGTGTGAGAAGATAGATGAGGCCGCCCGCCGTCAAGACCATATCCTGGTGCATGCCATTGGCGACCGCGCCATTGGACAGCAGCTGGAGGCCATAGAAAAAGTTTGTGCGAGGCGCGGCGAACCGGAACACCCATATCTTTTGAATCACGTGGAGATATGCACGCCGGAGCTTATCGAGAGAATGCGCAGACTGCCTGTGGCCTGTGTGATACAGCCCACATACGTCTATTCGGACATAGACATGGTCCCGGAACGCCTTGGGGCGATGGAACGGCATGCCTGCGTATGGAAGTCTCTCCTCGATGCAGGGATAACTTTGTGCGGATCAAGCGACGCCCCTATTGAGGCGCTGAATCCGATGCATGGGATTTGGGCTCTGGTAGAGCGGACGAGCTGGGACGGTAAGAGGACGTGGCACGAAGACCAGAAACTGAGCCTTGAGCAAGCGCTTCAGATATATACTGTAAACCCTGCTAAAGCATATTCTACATGGAATTGGAATGGAAGTCTGAGTGTTGGCAAAGCAGCCGACGTCGTCGTGCTGGATAGAAATATTTTTAATATTCCCACCTCCGAATTGCGTGATGTCAAAGTGCTTAATACTCTGCTTGCGGGCAGATCCGTATATGGATCTATTGCAAGGTGGACATAGAACAAAAACAGTATCCCAAAAGGTTTAAGGAAAGGAGGTATGCCAGCGGAGATAATACAAAGCGTTCCCAGGCGTTCCGAGGATGGGAGGGCTACCGCGTGCGGTTTTCAAAGGGCCGTATCGAGGGTTCTCTCAGGTTCTGATTTTGTCTGTTGAAACAGGCATAGCTGAAAAGGAGGTATTTATCGGTAATGAAAGCTTTGTTGAAACTTACGCCTATATGTGTTATAGCGGGTCTCATGCTTTCGGGCATGGATATCCTTCTGGCCGCGCCGCTTTCGTTCATGTACTCGGTCATCATCGCGATGATCGTAGACCGCTATAAGTTTCAGGACTGTCTCGACGCGGCCCTTGATAACCTGAAACACTTTTTGATAGTTTTCCTTATTCTTCAGGCCGCTTACGCCGTCGCCGAATGCTTCATGGCCACCGGCGTCGCCGCCGCCGTCATCAATATGTCTCTTGCCGCCGGCCTCAACGCGAAGGTCCTCTCCGTCGTCGCGCTCCTCGTGACCTCCGTGCTTTCGATCGCCACGGGGACCTCATGGGGAACGTTCGCGGCCTGCGCGCCGATCTTCCTTTGGCTTAACCACATCGTCGGCGGCAACATCGCGCTGACCATCGGCGCCATCGCCGGCGGTTCCTGCTTCGGCGACAACATCGGTCTCATCTCCGACACGACGATCGTCAGCTCGGGCATCCAGCAGGTAGAAATAATCAAGCGCGTCCGCCATCAGGGCGTCTGGTCGTTCCTCTGCCTCGCGATCTCAGCCGTAGTCTTCTATTTCATCGGCGTCGCCTTGGGACTGCCCAGCACCAGCGGCCAGGCGGCCGACGCCATCGCGCAGATCCCTCAGGAGGTCTGGACCTCGCTCGCTGAGGAACGTCCCTCGGCCGTCACCCTGCTCGAGCTCGTCAAACAGGGCGTGCCATACTACATGGTCATTCCCCTGCTCATCGTCCTTGCCACGGCGGTCAAGGGTTACAGCACGCTGATCTGTCTTGGCTCGGGCATCGTCTCCTCGCTCGCCTTCGGCCTGGTCTCCGGCACCGTCACCAGCGTCACTGAATTCCTTGACCTCGTCTACACCGGCTTCTCCGACGCGGGCGGCTGGTCCATCGCGATGATGCTCTGGATCGGCGCTTTCGGCGGCGTCATGAGGCTGATGAACGCCTTTGACCCGATCGCGCTGCTCATCACGCGCATGGTGCACAAGGTGCGCCACCTCATCTTCTCGAACGCCCTCCTCTGTCTGATCGGCAACGCGGCGCTCTCCGATGAGATGGCCCAGATCGTCACGATCGGCCCGATCATTAAAAACATCACGGAAGAAAACGTCGTCGGCTCCAAAGAAGACATGTATACGCTGGCTCTGAGAAATGCGACCCTCTCGGACGCGATGGGCGTTCTTGGTTCGCAGCTCGTCCCCTGGCACTGCTACATGGGGTTCTTCATCGGCATCAGCGTCTCCGTCTACCCGCTCGCCGAGGCCCTCTCGGTCGGCGACATCATCATGCACAACTATTTAGCCTGGATCGCCGTCGGCTCGATGCTCGTCCTTACCTTCACCGGCTGGGACCGCTTCATCCCGCTCCTCAAGATCCCCGCGGAGCCCCAGGTCTACCTCAAGAGCGAGGCGGCGAAGTACGAGAAAAACTAGCATCTTTGCGGTTTGCACAAAAGCGGCCTCTCGATTCCGGGGGGCCGCCTCTTCGTCTCTTCTTATCTCCTATGCGAGCGGGTCATGGAACAGCTCTCCCGTCTCAAAACGGCGATAGCTGAACTTTGACGGGTCCATGAAGGGTTTTTCTCCGTTGATGAGCGACGTCATGATCTGCCCGGCTACGGGGGAGAGCATGAAGCCGCGTCCCGAAAATCCCGTTAAATGGAAGAAACCCTTTACCTCGTCCGTCTCTCCGATAATCGGGGCGCAGTCCGGGGTCATATCATAATATCCGGACCACAGGCGTACAACGCGGATGTCTTTGGTTCTCGGAAGAAGCTTTAGGACCATCTGGGCGGTATCCGCGATGACGTTGACGTTGAGCGCATATCCGAGCTTCTTCACTTTTGAAGAGTCTCTTCCCGCGATGATGGAGCCGTTCGGCCTCTGCTGCACGTAATAGTTTCCGCTCATACTCATGAGCATTGTGGGGCAGACGCCCGGCTCGACAGGCTCGGTTACGAGGACCTGATGGCGCTCGGCCCAGTTGGGGATTTTAATGCCGGCCATTGCCGATATCTCCTGCGCCCATGAGCCGGCGCAGTTGATAACCGTGCCGGTTTTTATAACGCCGCGGTTTGTCACAACGCCAGTGACCCTGCCGCCATCGACATTGATGCCGGTCACTTCGGTGTGTTTGAAGAATTTCGCGCCGCCTCGCTTGGCGGCCTCTTGAAAGGCGTTGGTCGTCAGGAATGGATCTGCGTGCCCGTCCTTGGCATGGAAGGTGAATCCCACCGCGTCGTCAACCGCGGCCCCGGGGCATATCTCCTGTATTCTTTTTTTATCGGAGAAAAGCTCTGTCATGACGCCGACTTTATGCTGAAGCGCGACATTTTTGTGGAACTGTTGCCATTCTTTTTCATTATAAGCGACGAACACGTAACCAGACTGGTTGAGTCCCGTGGGAAGACCTAGTTCCTCGTCAAGGCGCTCAAAGATGTCAATCGCGGCAAGCGCCATGCGGCAGTTGAGCTCATTGCCCCACTGTGCGCGCATTCCCGCTCCGCAGCGTCCGGTCGACCCCGAACCCACGGTATTTTTTTCAAGGACGACGACATCCTTTATGCCAGATTTTGCAAGATAGTAGGCTGTCGAAGAGCCTACCGCGCCTCCTCCTATAATGACTATCTCAGCCGTTTTCGGAAAATCCATCGTCATTACCTCTCTTCGCCTTCTGCAACATAGTCTTTTGCGATAAGCCCAATCTTTATCGGCTTCACGGGCGGCCTGATCGTTCCCGGGTCAACCTCGGCGACGGGCTTGCCGGTCATCCGTGCGATCTCGCGCATGATGATGTCGCGGCATCCGCGCCCCTGACAGGGCCCCATTCCAACCCGGAGCTCTCTCTTTAGTTCGTCAAAGGTATCATAACCCCTGGCTATCCACTCCCTGATTTCTTCGATTTCCACCTCTTCGCAGCGGCAGACTACGTTAACTTTATTTGCCATATCACCGCACCACCT